>NZ_JBKHKJ010000027.1:0-76585 GCF_046546515.1 Parasediminibacterium schistidii
AGGGGGCGTTTAGCCCCCTTTATACTACTTTTTTCTCAATTATTTTCTCGGACAACAGTGGAAAGAAACCTAAATTTATTATACACAATTATTTATATGCACAGCGAAACAAGAAAAATACATTTAATAGAAGAAGTGCTAAAAATAAATAAGAAGAAGTGCTAAAAATAAATAGCAATGCTACTTTATTAAAGCTAGGGGATATATTAAAGGAATTGAATAAAGTGCCTGTGAAAAAAAGAAACCTACTATTTACGATTTTGTATGTATGCTTAGCAAAGATGAAGCTAAAGACTTGAGGAAAGCAATCAAAGAAACCAGCGAATAGCCACACAAAAAAAAGCCCGGCTTCCCTAAAGAAACCAGGCCTTCAATTAAACCACCCTACTTATTTACTAGAAAAAATCGTTCCATCTTTTCTGTTTTTTGAAAATTCTAGAACCAACTGCTAATAAAGGCATTATTAACGTTTTTATCGTCCTTCAATTTCCTTGCGCGCCTTTTGCGCTTGATGCGGTGTGCAACCATTGTTACAATAATCATGGGCAGGAATATAAATGTCAATGGCGGTATGCCCATCATGCTTATCCATTTGCCACCATACATATTGCGCATTGGTCGGCGGAGGCGCTCGGTAATCAGGTACATGCTTGGCACAATAATCAAGGTCATGAAGAAGGCGAATGCAAGCCCAAAAATGATTGTCCAGCTAAGTGGTTTCCAAAACACCACATTGTCACCACCAAAGAAAATATGTGGTTTCAATTCACTGAACAAGGTAATGAAGTTGATATTGAACCCTACCGCAATAGGGATGAAAGCCAATATTGCAGCCAATGCCGTCAACATTACTGGGATAATACGGGTTTTGCCTGCTTCTATAGCGGCCTCCCTTGTTTTCATGCCACGGCCACGAAGCTCATCTGTAAACTCTATCACTAGTATACCATTTTTTACCACTATACCTGCCAAGCCTACAATACCCAAACCAGTCATCAATACTGATACTTCCATGCCACTGATAGAAAAGCCAAGGAATACCCCGATAACACTGAAGATAATCTCGGTAAGTATAATGATGGATTTGCTCACGCTATTAAACTGCAACACCAATATAAACAGGATGCCTCCCAAAGCATATATCAATGCGTTTAACAAGAACGCCCCAGTCTCTGCCTGTTGCTCGCCTTCCCCGGTTTGCTTGATGGTTACGCCATCGGCTTTGCCTTTGAAGTTGTCGATATACCCTTTGAGTACTTGGTTTACTGCTGTTGCATTGTACCCTTGTGTTGTCAATACATTCGATACCAAGCTAATCAATCGCTTTTGGTTCTTGCGTTTTACACTGCCCAATGTACTGGATGGCTCAATAGTAACCAAAGAACTGATGGGGATATTTTTAAACCCACCGGTGGTAAAGTCCCTAAAGTAAATCTTCATGTTCAGCAGCTCGGATAGGTTCTTCCTCTGAACTTCGTCGTTGCGGAGCTGTATTTTATATTCCTCTTTCCCTTCTTTTATCTTGGATACTTCCCTGCCGAATAAAGCCGTGCGGATAGATTGCCCAATTTGCGCAGTGGAAACGCCTTCTGTCAATGCACGTTGGCGGTTTACCTTCAAGGTTATCTCCGGGTTATTCAAATCCACACTCATCTTCAATTCTTCTACGCCCGGCACTTGTATCGAATCTAAATAGTTCTTAAGTGCATTGGCGGTTTTTATCAGCCCGTCAAAATCTTCGCTTGCTATTTCTATATTGATGGGTGGGTCTGTGGGTGGCCCGCCGCTTTCTTGGTCAACGGTTATTTGCGCACCCGGTATGCCTTTCATCTGGGCACGGATAGAATCCATGTAAGGGCGAGTGCCTACGCCATCCCTTTTTTCAAATTCAACGAACGATACCTGTATCCTGCCTAGTTCGCTACGGGTGCTGCGATCGCCACTGCTTGGATCATTAGCACCTAGTGCCACATTGCTAATTACGCTTTCTACCACAGGGTTCTTTTTGCCATTTTCTATGCCCAATACCTTTCTTACCCTGCCTTCCAGCACTTGGGTAATGCTGTCGGTGTATTCCACATTGGTACCTACTGGTAGCTTTAGGTACACATATACTTGATTGGGATCGCCTTTAGGGAAGAAGCTAATAGGGATACGGCCAGCCTTGATACAAGAAATAAATATAAATAAAGAAACAAAGAACAAACCTATCACGCTTAACAGCAAATACACGGGCTTCCAGCCTGCCAAAGCCCAACGGAGCAGGTTTTCATAGTGGCTCATAATCCAAGGCAATGCACGGTTTTGGAAACCATGGATGGCATCGTCCAACACATAAGTGTTCAGCAGCATCAGCAGGAGGAAGAAAATAAGCAAGTTGCCCATGAAAGGAGCACCAATCAAATCAAGCACTACACCACATATCAACACAACCCAAAGGATGGGCCTTTTAAAAATATCGCTTTTCTTTTTTGCGCCTTCATCGTCTGCATGGTTCATGAAATCCACAGCAAATACAGGGTTCATTAAGAACGCAACTAACAAAGAAGCTGCTAATGTAAAAATCAACATAGTAGGTAGGTAAACCATGAACTTACCAATAATACCCGGCCAAAACAGGAGCGGGAAGAATGGTGCAAGCGTGGTTAAAGTACCGGCTAATACAGGCACGAATACTTCCCCGGCAGCCATACGAGCGGCAATAACAGAAGATATTTTACCTTTTCCTTCAACAAATATCCGGTGGGTATTTTCTATTACAACAATGGCATCATCTACTATTATACCTAGCCCAAACAGCAGCGCAAACAACACGATGAAGTTTAATGTAACGTGCGTGCCTACAATCAAATCTGCCGCTGGCAAAAAGAGGAAGGCAACGAACATGCTCAACGGCACCGACAATGCCACAAAGAAGGCATTGGTAACGCCCATAAAGAACATCAGGATAATTAATACCAATACAAACCCAATAATGATAGAAGTAACCAAGTCATTAAAAGAAGTTTTTGTTTTAATGCTTAAATCGCCCGTGATAACGGTGTTCAAGTTTTTGGGATACAATACCCCTTTGCTTTCTTCTACTATTTTCTTTACCCCATCGCTGGTTTCTATCAAGTTCTCGCCACTACGCTTGATGATGTTTAATGTTACAACATTCTTGCCATCTAGGCGGGCATAGCTTTCCCGTTCCTTTGTCGTATCGATAATGGTGGCAATATCTTTTAGGTAAATAGGATTGCCTGTGCTGTTCCTAAGGATAATCTGCTGTATGTCAGCGGCTGTTTTTAACTGCCCTTTTAATTGCAGGTTCCTTTTCATAGTGCCTACATCCAACAAACCACCGGAAATATCCATATTTTCCCTTTGCACGGCATTGCTGATGTCGTCAAACGTAAGGCCTGCGCTTTGCATCCGGTAGTTGTCGACATTTATCTGAAATTCCCTTTCTGGTGCACCCACCACATCCACGCGGGTTATTTCTTTCAGGTCTTCCAGCTTATCTTTCAGGTCATCGGCATATTTTTTCAAATGCACTAGGTCAAAGTCGCCGCTTAGGTTCACATACATGATGGGTTGCTCGCTAAAGCTCACTTCCAATGCGGTAGGCTCCTGTGTAAGGTCTGTAGGCAAGTCCTGCTTGGCCTTGTCCATCGCATCCTTTACTTTTTGCAAGGCCACATCTGTTTTTACATCGGTATCAAATTCTACCATGATAGCACTGTAGTCCTGCTGGGACGTGCTGGTGAATTTCTTGATTTTTGCCCCTGTGATTCCCTTGATTTGTTTTTCTATCGGCCTAGTTACCAAGTTCTCAATATCCTTGGGCGAGTTGCCTACATAGATGGTTTGCACATATATGGTAGGGATCACAATATCGGGGAACTGCTCCTTGGGCAGTGTCAAGAACTTGCCTATCCCTACCAGCGATACAAATAGCATGGCTAGGTAGATAGTGGTCTTGTTGGTAATACTCCATGTCGTGGGGCCAAACTCTTTGAATTTGTCCTTTATGTTTTCGAGCGCACTCATAAAAGTTCGTTTTTATTAAATAAATTATTTTGCACCCAGTGTTTTGCCGCTGATTCTCCCCGTCATTTCGACGAAGGAGAAACCTAACTGAACTTAATAAACCTGATATCTTATAGCAGGTTACTTCTTATATCCAATTAGAAGTCTCTGTGCAATGAGATTTCTCCTTCTCGCCGAAATGACGGGGAGGGAAAACCTCAAAATCAAAGAAGATAGCGTGTTTAATTGGGTTTCTTTTTTACAGTAATCCCTATTGTGTCTATGTGGCAAAAAATAACCTATGTGGTGAAATTTTTACTTCGTAGTCAATAGCAGCCCTTCATACAGCCCTTGGTAGCCCTCGGTTATGATGGCATCTCCCACTTCTAAGCCGCTTTTTATTTCTAACTTGTCGCCATACAACTCGCCGATGGTTACCATTTTTTTCTTGGCTACTATTCTCTTGCCTTCTTGTAAGGCTACCATCACATACTTGCCTTTTTCATCGTTTTGAAGTGTATTGATTGGTACCGTAATGGCTTGCCCATTGGTATAATCCTGTATGTTTACTAATGCCACTTGGTTTGGATGGAAGTCTTTGTCGGCGGGTATCTTGGCTTCTATATAAAAACTACGGTTGCTGGCATCAATAATGCTACTGGCTACGGTTACTTTAGCATCTATGGTTTTGTGTATGTCGGGCAGGGTTATTTTTATATGGCTGCCTACCACTACTTTATTCAAGTAATTTTCTGGCACATTCACCGTTATTTTCAAGTCGCTTGTGTTCACTATTTTTATTTGCGGCGCATTGCCTAGCACGCCAGTAAACATTTCGCCAACCCGCACGTTTACATCGTCTGCCACGCCATCAACATCGCTATATATATTGGCAAAGTTTAGTTGCTCTTGGTATATTTTCAATTGTGCCTCAGAGGTAGCTAATTGTGTTTCCAAGTTGTCAACATTATTTTTAGCCGTTATTAGCTGCACTTCGGTGCCAATATTTTGGTCCCACAAGTTTTTTTGTTTTTGATACAATGTTTTTGCAAAACTCAGCTGTGTTTTTAACGTTTGCAAGCCCTGTTGCGATGCCGCTAACGTTTGCTTTGCAATAGTATTGTCCAATTGCAGCAGCAATTGCCCTTTTTTCACAGCATCGCCTTTCTTCACGTACACGGCTCTTACTTGCCCTCCACCATTTTTTGGGGTGATGTAGGAAATATTCACAGCGTCTATCTTTCCTTGCAAGTCGATAAAATGGCTAAAACTACCTTTGCTAATGGTATCGATGGTTACCAGTTTGGCTTTTTCTACTACCGACGAGGGGTCAAGCTTAGCTACTTCTGCTTCTAGTGCAGCAATGGCAGTAGTCAATTTAGTTTGCTGCTCTTTCATTTCCGAAAGTTGCTTTTTCTTTTTGTCAACCTCCGACAGCTTGCCGCCGCAGGCCGTTGCAATAGCTATTACTGTTAATAGCAGTACTATTTTGTGTATTTGCTTCATATTGATTGTGGTTAAATGTTTAAAATAATAATAATTGCTTCCGTTCACTAACTCATAACTCATAATTCATAACTTATAACTTGCCAACCGCTTTTGAATAATCTACCTTAGCAACAATGGCATTGTACAACGCATTGATGTAATTGGTCTGGGCAGTTATCAAATCTGTCTGGGCGGCGGTTATTTCTGTATTGCTGCCTGTGCCAGCCTCGTATTTTTTCCTTGTCTGGTCATAAACCGTTTCGGCCAGTTTCATGTTTTGCTTTTGGAAATCCATGGTGGCAATCGCTGTTTTAAAATTAAAGGTGGCCTGCTGCACCTCATTGTCTATAGTATGTTTCAGGTTGTCTATATTGTTGTCAGTTTGCTGCATTTCTAACCGGGCCTGCTTTATTTTTGCATCTTTTGAAAAGCCATCAAATAATGGTACATTCAAATTCAACCCTATATAAGAAGATGCATACCAATCCCCCTTTTGGAAGAAAGAATAAGTATTGCGTTGCGCCTGCTTGCTATAGTTGCCAGCTAGGCTAAGCCCTGGCAGGTAAGCCATTTTGTAACGCCTGATATTAAACTCGTTCAGTTTCCTGTTTAGTTGCAAGTACTGGTATTCGTGCCTGTCTGTGTAATTGTAAGCAGCATCCTGTAAAATGCCATCTTTTATTTGGGCTTCGCCCAATGTATCTGTTAATACCAATGCGTCGCTTATAGGCATACCAATCAACGTTTTTAAACCTAGGTAACCAATTTCTATATTGTTCAACACACTTAACTTTTGTGTTTGCAGGTTGGCGGTTTGCACGGAAATTTTATCAACATCCAATTTCTCGGCAAAGCCATTTTTGTACAGTTCCTTTGTGTCGTGCTGTAGTTTGTCTAAACGTGCAATATTGGCATCTATCAATGTTATTTGTGTTTTGGCCACCACTAGTTGATAGTACACCTTATAAACATTTGCTTTGATGGTTTGCGTAGTTACCTCGATATTCTGCTGTTGGAAATCCATGGAAGTCTGGCGGGCTTTTAAGCCAATAAACACTTGCCCATCAAACAAAATCTGGGATAGGGTTACGCCTGCCGAAGCGGTGTATTTAGTGCCAAACTGAGCAGCTACAATGCCAAAATCCGTAGGTGACTGTATAGGTGCACCACTGCCATTTTTAACGCCTTCGTGGGTTAAAACGCCATAAGTAGCTTGCGAAATAAAGTTAGGGAAACTTTGCACCGCAATATCCGGAAAATAGGTATTGGCTACATTACCATTTAGTTGCGGATAAGCCGCAGCTGTGATCCCCCTATTTTGTTGTTCCTGTATTTGCAGGCTCAGCAGTGCATTTTTCACTTGCACATTGTTCTTTTTTGCAAAATCCACTGCTTGCTGCAATGTGAAGCTATGGGAGGTAGCTGGGGCTTGTGCCATTGCAACACCCGACACCACCAATAAAACCATGCACAGCCAAAATGTTTGTAATTGTTTTCGTTTTATCATAATCCTTCTTGTTTTGTTTTTATAATTATTGTGCCTATGTAGTGAGTAGTACCTTGCTCCGTTCCATTTTATATTTCGTAATCCATTCCTTCCCTTTTGGCGTAGCCAAGCCATGTAAGAAGTTGTCCGTTATCTCTGAGCATAAAGTAGCTAGCGGATACTTTCCATGCGGAAAAAAATTGGCATTAAATATCATCAGCATCGTACCTATCCTGTACTTGCACATAATATCAATATTAATCTCTGGCCTGTACAACCCCTCCATGATGCCCCTTTCTATATTTGCTTTGTTACAATCATACAAATAGGTGTTATGGTGGTCGGTAAACTTTGTATATGCCTTTGGGTGGTATTTTTCCAAATCGTACAAGATGGCAGGGTTAAACCCTTTGAACATTTCTTCTACAATATCCATTGCCAAAAAAATTTCATGCACTGCATTGTTGCCTTCTATCCTGCTGCAAGTACAATCTATCTCCATCCGCCGCATCTCAATATCCAGCACCCCTTCCACCAGTGCATCTTTGTCCTTGTAAAACTGGTATATCGTTTTTTTTGATATACCTAGGTGGCCAGCTATTTCGTCCATGCTCACGCTGCGTATGCCAAAACGCATATACAGCTCGTGTGCCTTCTTCACTATCCTTTCATCCGTTTCCATTTCCTTATAAATCTGAAGCAAAACTAAGGAAACTTTTATTGTAACTAAAGTTTCTGGGAAAATATTTTTTTATTTTCTTTAAAAGATTTTGACCTGTGGTGAGTAGCAAGAAAGATTCAGCTAATTTATATAATAAAAATTGTTACTATCTGGGTGCAAGGTTGTTTAATCTGCCACGAAAGCTTGAATACATAAAGAGTCACAAAGATTTAAAGGAAGAAGAATTATGTCTTCAATACCTTTTAACCTTCTTTTTCTTTGCGCCCCTTCGTGTTTTTGTGCCTAAAAAGGCATATTAGATGTAGTGATTTGTAACTAATAATTTAAAATCAAGGCTAATTTTTTTGAAATGTCGATAGTTGTAAAAACACCCATGGCTATTGCTGCTACTGCCCGCCCCGCTGCTGGATGGCTTTTTGCCTGTTTAAGTAAAATGTTTCCACTTTTTTTATTTCTTCATCGCTAAGGCTTGCTGCTTTCCAGCGTTTTTTCCTTTGTTCACCAAGGGTTTTTAGTTTTGTTTTCTTGTCTTCTTCGGTAATGGTAGCATCCGCCATTATTTGTTTCGTTTTTGCATGAAAGTCCAGCTCTATTGCTGCTACTGAGTCTGCCTTTGCATCGCTTAGCTTTATTTCTTCTTTCATCCTCACCTTTATCATGTCCATTTTTTGCATAGGCCGTTCGCTGGGGTAATACTGCGGCTCGGGTGTTTGCCCAAGCACAACTGTACAGGCAGCAGAAACCAACAACGATAACAAGGTAAAAAAGCCCATTCTTTTCATACAAACCATTTCATTTAATAAGGAACGTAATTGCAAGATACTTATAAAATTTAATAATTTTCTTTACAAAAAAATAATTGCAATTCTATAACACTGTTAATGTTTAGCCTTTTATAGGCTTTGTGTTGCCCATTTAAACAAAATAAAAGCCTTTTGGCACTTTTAAATTTTTTAATTACAAACAGATGATTATTTTCGCAACCACAAATTAATTAACCCTATTTATTAACGCCACTAAATTTCTATTTAAACATGGCAGTAAAAATGAGATTACAAAGACACGGAAGTAAAAAAAGGCCTTTTTACTTTATAGTAGTAGCCGATGCCCGTGCGCCAAGAGATGGTAAATTCATCCAAAAAATTGGAACTTACAATCCTTTGACAGTTCCTGCAACCATTCAGTTAGACCGTCAAAAAGCCTTGGAATGGCTACACAAAGGTGCACAACCAACTGATACCGTTCGCCGTATCCTTTCTTTCAAGGGCGTATTGTATTTGAAGCACTTGTTGCGTGGCGTGAAACTTGGTTTGTTTGATGATGCCGCTGCGATGGTTAAGTTCCAGGAATGGCACTTGCAGCATGAAGCAGATTCTGTCCGCAGGGCCGAAGCACACAAAAAAGCGCAAAAAGATCGTCGCAACATTCCTGCAGTGCGTAAAGTAGTAGCTGCTCCAACGCATGTTGACGCAGAACAAGCTGGCGAAGAAGCATAGGCCTTTTTTAGCAACTTTTGGTAAAGTCCCCTGATTGGAAACGGTCAGGGGACTTTTTTTATAGCATTCCTTTACAAAAATAATACCCTACTTCCCCTCAAATCCCCTTACTCCGTTACCTCTGTTTCATGCACTTTATGCTTGCCACTAATATAGGTATATACCGCAGGTATAACAAACAAGGTAAGTATCAATGAGAATAAGATACCGCCTACAATTACAATACCCAATGGTATACGGCTGGTAGAGGAAGCCCCAAGGCTCAAAGCAATGGGCAATGCACCCAAGGATGTTGCCAAACTTGTCATCAATATGGGGCGTAGGCGTTGCTTGGCAGCTTCTACCACGGCTTCCATCTTATTTAGCCCTATCTCCCGTTTCTGGTTGGCAAATTCTACTATCAGGATGCCATTTTTGGTTACCAAGCCAATTAGCATTATCATCCCTATCTCGGAGAAAATGTTAATGGTCTGGTTGAAAATAAATAGGCTTAGCAATGCCCCGCTCAATGCCAATGGCACGGTAAGCATGATGGTAAGCGGGTCTGTAAAACTTTCAAACTGGGCAGACAGAACTAGGTATATTAATATTAATGCCAACCCAAAAGCAAACAATATATTGGAATTGCTTTCTGCATAGTCCCTAGATGGGCCGTTCAATGCTGTTTGGTAAGTATCGTCTAGCAGTCTTTTGGCAATAGCTTGCATGGCATTGATGCCATCGCCCACTGTTTTGCCTTCTGACAAAGAAGCGGAGATAGTTGCCGCCTTATACCGATTGAAGTTATACAAAGTGGCTGGGTTGCTGCTTTCTTCCAAATGAACAACTTCGCTTAGCGGCACTTGGTTGCCGCTGGCATTGCGCACATAAAGCTTGGTAATGTCGGCTGTTTGGTTTCTGTCTTCCCTGTCCACCTGGGCTATTACTTGGTATTGGTAGCCATTCATGATAAAATAGGCCAAACGCCCACCACTAAAAGCACTTTGCACGGCAGACTCCACATCTGTGCTAGAGAGGCCAAGGGCTTTTACCTTTGTCCTGTCAATGGTCAATTGCACTTCTGGTTTGTTGAATTTTAGGTTTACGTCGGCATTGGCAAACGTATTGTCTTTCCTTACTTCGTCTAAGAATTTGGGTATAATGGCCTTTAGTTTGTTCAAATCTTGATTTTGCAGCACAAATTGTACAGGCAATGCTGTCTTTGCCCCACCACCTACGGCAATGGTTTGTTCTTGCACAGCAAATATGCGTGCATCGTTAAAGCGACCCAGTTTCTTTTGCAAGTCGTTGGCAATATCTGCCTGGCTTCTTGTCCGTAATGTAGGGTCTATTAAGGAAAGACGAGGTTGTGAGCTATTGATGCTGCCATTGCCAGGAACACGCGAAAACACAAAATCCCTTTCGGGTATGGAGTCATAGAGATAGTTGCTTATTTTATCCGTAAGGTTTTGCATGGCATTAAAGCTCATGCCTTCTGCCCCTGTTACGGTAAAGCGGACGCTGCTCCTATCTTCCAATGGAGCAATTTCGCTTTGTAGGCTTTTCATGATAAAATAAATCATGCCCGCACAAATAGCTATGATTAGCCAAGCTATCCATCTGGCTTTCATAAAGCCCTCCAACAGGCGTTTGTACCCGTTTTCCATTCCTGCAAAGAAGGGTTCTGTTTTGTTGTACAGCCATCCATGCCCTGCATCTTTCCTATTAAGGTAAACGTTCAACACAGGCGTTATGGTAAGCGATACAAAAGCAGAAATTAATACCGCCGCAGCCAGCGTTACACCAAACTCACGGAACAACCTACCTACAAAACCTTCTAGGAAAATTACCGGTAAGAACACCACAGCTAATGTGATGGAAGTAGATACCACCGCAAAGAAAATCTCCTTGCTACCTTCTAGGGCAGCCTTGCGTAGGGGCAGGCCTTCTTCTATTTTACGGAAAATATTTTCCGTTACTACAATACCGTCATCTACCACCAGCCCTGTTGCCAATACAATACCCAGCAAGGTTAGGATATTGATAGAAAACCCAGCTATGTACATGATGAAGAAAGTAGCTACCAGAGAAATGGGTATGTCTATGAGTGGCCGCAATGCTATCAGCCAATCCCGGAAGAAAAAGAAGATAACCATTACCACCAAGGCAAAGGAAATAAGGAGGGTTTCTTTTACTTCATTCAATGATTTTCTGATGTTTACCGTATTGTCTACCAAAACATTTAACTCAATATCCGACTTATTGTTTTTCCGTATTTGCTCCAACCGTTTATTAAATTGGTTTGCAATCTCAATATTGTTGGCACCGGGTTGTGGAATGATGGCTAGGCCAACTGCATTCACACCATTGTATTTCCAGGATTGCTCCAATGTTTCGGGAGCAAGTTCTACCCTTGCCACATCGTTCAGCCGAACTATGCCAGCACTATCTTCCTTTAAAATCAGGTTTTTGAAATCTTTTTCCGAAGTAAGCCTACCCAATGTCCTAATCGTTACTTCTGTTTTATTGCCATATATTTTTCCGGGCGGCAAATCAACATTTTCCTTGTTCATGGCCGTTTTAATGTCAGAAAAATCAATATTATGGGCATTCATTTTATCTGGGTTCAACCAAAGGCGCATAGAATAGCGTTGCTGCCCAAAAATGTTTACCGCACTTACATCATTAATGGTTTGTATTTGTTGCTGCAATACATTTTCAGCATAGTCGCTCAGTTCCATCAGGTTCTTAGTACGGCTTTGGATGGCGAGTATCAAAATGAAATCACTATTGGCATCGGCCTTGGTTACTACGGGTGGGGCATCTATGTCCAGTGGAAGGCTCCTAGTGGCTTGCCCTACTTTGTCCCGCACATCGCTGGCAGCGGTTTCTAAATCTACCCCTAGGTTAAACTCAACCGTAATATTGCTACTGCCCAAAGTGCTGGAAGAGCTAATCGTCCTTATGCCCGGTATGCCATTGATTTGCTTTTCCAATGGCTCGGTAATTTGGTTAGAGATAATATCTGCATTGGCACCTGTATAGGAAGTGCTAACAGTAATAATAGGTGGGTCAATTGCCGGGTAATCCCTAATGGCAAGGTAGGTAAACCCCACTACCCCAAAAAGGATAATGGCCAGGTTCATTACCGTTGCCAGCACAGGCCGTTTTAAAGAAAGTTCAGAAATATTCATTCTTAATTATGAATTATGAGTTATACCCCCATCCCCTAAAGGGGTGTATTAAAGAAAGATTGTTGCGATTAGCCACCCCGGACTAAATGCCACCCCTTTGAGAGCGGAATTAGATCTCAAACAAATACACCAGCCCGCTTATCAGAGGCTAAATTCCCCTCTCGAGGGGTGGCCTTTAGGCCGGGGTGGGCCTGTTGAGGTGGGTGGTACTTACTGCGTTGTAAGGTCTTTTAAAGACTTCACCGCCCTTATTTTTGCATTACTGTTGGGTCGGGCAAATAATACACCTGTAACAATAACACTATCGCCCACATTAATGCCTTTGGTTACCTCTACCAAGTTGGCTTCCCTTACCCCGGTTTTTACATCCACAAATTTTGCCTTGCCGTTTTTTATGATGATGGCTTGGTTGCTCTTGTCGTTGGCAATCAAGCAATTGGTGGGTATCATAATGCCTTTTTTATCATCGCCAGCATCGAGATACACTTTTGCAAAACCACCGGGGTTGGCTTTTGCATTTTCCAATATAGCACGTACTTTCAGGTTTCGGGTGCTGGCATTGGCTTGTGGCTCTATCGCTACAATGCTGGCTTTTTGCTGTTTGCCATTGCCATCGTCTAAAATAACATTTACCTGTTTGCCCCTTTGAATCATGCTGCTGTAAATTTCAGGAACATTGAAATCTATTTTCAACTTGTCTATCTGCTGCATGGTAGCTATTAATGTGGTGGTTGACACAAATGCCCCAAGGCTTACTTGCCGCAAGCCCACCACGCCGCTAAAAGGGGCTTTCACCACTGTTTTATCAATTAAAGTTTGTGTATATAGAAGGTCTGCCTTGTAGCCATTTACTACATTCAATGCAGCATCGTAGTCGGCCTGGTTAATGCCATTAATGTCCAATAACTTGCGGTTGCGCTGCTCTGTCAGTTGCGCCAAGTCTAGCAGCACTTTGGTTTTGGCTAATTGTGCTTTTAGGTCTGCGTCGTTTACACGGGCTATCAACGTGCCCTTTTCTATACGCTTGCCTTCTGGCACGTCTAAGTAAGTGAGCCTGCCGCCCACTTCTGGGTGCAGTTCCACGTATTCATTGGCAACTACAGAGCCGTTTAGTTCTACCGTATTGCTAATAGGCTGGGTCGATGCCACCACCACATCTACCACCGTAGGAGGCGTGGCCGTAGGCTTGGGGTCTTTTTTGCCATGGCAGGCAACAGCAGTAATTACAACAACAGATGCAGTAGCGAACCATTTCAAAATATCCATTATGCTGCTTTTCAGTAAAAACAAAAGTGGTTAAATAAGGTTAAACCCGGATTTTGCAGTTGACTTCGTTACGAAAGGCTCAAATGCAATAAAGACAAGTATTTGAGCCGAATTTTTGGTCGAAAACATAGTGTACTATGACTAGGCCAAAAAATCAAGCAAATGCTTGTGTTTGAAGTAGTTGGGGCTTGCAATAGATTTCAACTGCAAAATCCGGGTTAAAGATAACTGCAATAATAGATGCAAAGATTTGCCAATATGGATGAATGGTGCAAAAGGGGATTGTGTATCGGTTATAAATTGCCTGTTAGGGGCAATTTATCTAAATTTCGAGAAAATGTATGTGCACCTTTTGAGTAGGGTGCATTTCAAATCTTCGCTTTTTATTGGCCTTTTTATTTAGAATGAGCTTTACTATGTGATTGTGAAAGCCCCACACTACATCCCGACTTTAGCCCAGCCCAACCTCACCCCAACCCTCTCCAAAGGGAGAAGGAGCAAGAAAAAAGGAGGGGAATGTGAAAGATTATGCGAATATTTGAAATGGGTCATTTTTTGTTTTTCGATGATTTATTTTTTTTGCTATCTTCCTTTTTGCCTTTAACTCATTGATATTCAGTTGTTTATATTTTTTTAGCCTCATTTTTTATGATAATAAAAGTAAATTTTATGATAGTTTATTGATAATAGAATGATAGTTTTATGATAGGAAAATCATATTTTATTGATAAGAAACTGATAAGATTTTGTTAGTGGATTATCATTTTCCTAAGCCAAATAACATCCGATGCTGCTGGTAAGGCCAAAATGCCCCTAGTTGCTACTTTAACCCAGATTTTAACTGCAATATCTGGGTTTACCGCAAAATTGGTATGGATAGGTATATAACCCCAAAAAAAAATCCTATATGGGGGAAATATGCCCCCATGGGTATCCCAAATTTCCCCCATATAGGATGCTTGCTTGGCAGCAAATGGCAGGGAGCATAAAACTTTTTCGGTTTGTCCTGATAGCCCCCAATGTATAAAAATCTTATCTTTGTACTAGAAATGCACTTGATACAAACTACTTACCAAACTAGTTTCTTGGCTTCCTAATCGTAGCTCTTTTTTTACTAATATTAAGATAGTTGTAGTCCCAAAATTTGTTCTTTTATTTATGGCTATAAAATAGGCATAAAATAAGCACAAAATGAGCATAAATTATGCACAAATCAGGCACAAATTATGCATAAAATAAGCATAAAATAAGCACAAATCACGCACAAAAATTTGATGTTATTGTTGATAATCAATGGCTTACAAGGGCGATAACGATTTTTGAAAAAAGAAACAAAGTAAAAATCCCACAAAAATGGCAAAACTGAAACTATTTTAATATAACACTAGGAGATATTGATATTATAAAATATGTAAATATTGTAACCTTGCCCTGTTCCTGTTACCTTTTCCTTTGGGTAACTTGTCCCGTTTTTCGGAAGGGGTGAGGTTGGGCTGGGTTGATTTTTCAATAAAAAAGCGAAAAGTTTTATGCACCCTTTTCAAACACATCTATATCTTTTTAAATGAAGCCGCTAATCACTTTAGCTATTTTTTAATCTTTCTCCCACTTATCTTTAAAAATTAATTATCATTGTTATTAGATACATGCTTATGCGGAAATTGTTTGTAACCACAGCCCTTTTAATAACTTTTAGTGCTTTTGCCCAGAAAAAAATACCCTTGCCAGACACCGCCAAGACAAAGCCAATGCCCACAAGGGCAGAACTCAATGCTTTCCTTGGGGTAAAATCATCGTCTGATGGGCCAAAGCCTTACAAGGATGTGATTACAGACAAAGCCATTTCTAAAATTGGGTTGTTTGTTGTGCACAAGGTAGAAGACAAATACTATTTTGAAATACCAGACACGTTGTTAGGGCGTGAAATATTGTCGGTAGTCCGTTTTGTAAAAGTGCCATCAGGGGCGGGCTATGGTGGCGAAATTGCCAACCAAAACACGCTGTCTTTTGAAAAAGGGCCCAATAATATGTTGTTCATCCGCACCATTACGCTGGTAAACACGGCCGACTCTTCCCAAGTTATATACAAGGCGGTAACCAATTCTAATGTAAACAGCATTGCAGCGGCTTTTCCCATTGCAGCAAAGGGCAAAGACAGCCTCCACCCCAGCAGCATTATAGACGTTACAGAGTTTTTTAAGGGCGACAATATGCTGGTAAGCATAGGTGCCAATGCCAAGCGAAAGTTTAGTTTTGGGGGGCTATCGCCAGATAGGTCTTATACCCAAACCATCAATACTTACCCCATTAACACAGAAATAAAAACGGTAAAAACATTTAGTTCTTTTGGTGGCGGCGGCTTTGGTTTGCCCTCCTCGCCATCTGCGTCTTTGACTGCAGCTACCGGGTCTGGGGCGGTAACGCTGGAACTAAACACATCTTTGCTATTACTGCCTAAAACACCAATGGCTAGGCGGCCAGCCGATAAAAGGGTAGGCTATTTTACTGAGGATTTCACGCAATACAACGATACCCAGCAGCAGGTAGAAAACAAGGAGTTTGCCATACGCTGGCGGTTGGAACCCAAGGAAGGGGAATGGCAAAAATGGATGAAAGGCGAACTGGTAGAACCACAAAAGCCATTGGTTTATTATATAGACCCTGCTACGCCCAAGCAATGGAGGCCTTACCTGATAGCGGGCATAAACGACTGGCAAAAAGCATTTGAAAAAGCGGGTTTTAAAAATGCCATTATAGGCAAAGAATGGCCAGAAAATGACACTACCATGAGCTTGGAAGACGCACGCTTTTCTGTATTGAGGTATTTTGCCTCCGACGTGGAAAATGCTTACGGCCCCAATGTACACGACCCCCGCAGCGGCGAAATAATAGAAAGCCATATAGGCTGGTACCATAATGTAATGAAACTGGTTCACGACTGGTACATGATTCAAACCGCAGCCGTGGACCCAAGAGCTAGGAAAATGAAGTTTGACGAAAGCCTAATGGGCGACCTGATACGTTTTGTTTCCTCCCACGAAGTGGGGCACACACTAGGCCTTAGGCACAACATGGGCAGCAGCAGCCGCACGCCAGTGGAAAAACTAAGGAACAAGGCCTGGGTGGAAGCCAATGGGCATACAGCATCTATCATGGATTATGCCCGCTTCAACTATGTGGCGCAGCCAGAAGATAGCATTGGCAAAATGGGGCTATACCCCCGCATTGGCGATTACGATTTATGGGCCATTAAATGGGGTTATAGCTTTATACCCGGCAGTACTGACGAGGAACTAAAAAAAGCAAGCAATAAAATGATTATTTCGGCCTTGAAAGAAAACCCAAGGACTTGGTTTGGCACCTACGAAGGCGGAAATACTTCCGACCCAAGAACCCAAAGTGAGGACTTAGGCGACAACGCAATAAAAGCCAGCGAATATGGCATTAAAAACCTGCAACGGATTCTGCCCAATCTTCCCCAATGGACAAAAGAGGAAGCAGGCCTAAACGAAAACCTAAGCGACATATACGGGCAATTAGTAACGCAATTCCGCCGCTATATTGGCCATGTAACAAGAAACGTGGGTGGTGTTTATGAAACATTCAAAAGCGTGGAAGAACAGGGTGCCGTGTATGAAATTACGCCCAAAGCCATGCAAAAAGATGCTGTTGCTTTTTTGAACAAGCAAGTATTTGCCACGCCCAAATGGCTAATAGAAAAAGACATCTGGGACAAAATAAACAACCCCGTTGGCGGCGACCCAATTGCCAGTTTGCAGGAAAATGCACTTAGCAACCTGATTAGTAATGAAAGGATGGTACGAATGCAGGCATGTGCCGAACGGTTTGGTGCAGACAAAGCATACAATGCAATAGAACTATTTACAGATGTGCAAAGCGGCTTGTTTACAGAGTTAACCAGCCACAAGCCCATTGAGCTATACAGGCGGTTGCTGCAAAAAAGCTATGTGGACAAGCTGGCTGCTATCGTGAACCCGGCACCTAGTTCTGCGCCTACCTTTAGTTTTCCTGGTTTTTCTTTTTCTATTGGAACAGATGCCAGCCGCAGCGACTTGCCAGCCATAGCAAGGGGGCAATTGCAACAATTGCGCAGCCAAATAATAGCTTCTATACCGTTAACCACAGATAAAATGAGCAGACTTCATTTGCAAGACTTGCAGGAAAGGATTAAAAGGGCGCTGGAGCCGAAGTGAGTGGTCAGTGGTGAGTGGTCAGTCATAAGTGGAAAGCCTTTAGAAAAGAATGTTACAGGTAGGGTTCAACTTTAGGTAATTAGCCACGAAGAGGCACAAAGTTTTAAAGAGAAGAGGAATACGTTATTACTCAACACATAGGCATATAGGACACATAAATTTAACCCGGATTATGCAGTTGACTTCGTTATGAAAGGCTCAAATGCAATAAATAGAAGTATTTGAGCCGAATTTTTGGTCGAAAACATAGTGTACTATGGCAAGGCCAAAAAATCAAGCAAATGCTTGTGTTTGAAGTAGTTGAGTCTTGCAATTGATTTCAACTGCAAAATCTGGGTTTAAGCAAGTAAAAAGAAAGAAACATAGTTATTTACCTCGGTTTTTTTATAAACTCTGGCAGGGGGTAAACAAAAGAGAAACATTATGTTTTCTCTTTTTCATTTCTTATCTATGTGTTCTGCATGTCTATGTATTGAAATTAAAGAAACTATTTTACACCAGCCCCATTTGTAATCGCTGTTTCAGGATTGATGAAATGTAATTTACCCGTACTATCTTCTGCCATTAAAATCATCCCATTACTGTCTATACCACGCATTTTACGTGGTGCAAGGTTGGCAACAATAGTTACTTGCTTGCCTACAATTTCTTCCGGGGTAAAATGCAGGGCAATGCCACTAACAATTGTTCTTGTTTCAAAACCGAGGTCAACAGAAAGCTTTAATAGCTTGTCTGCCTTTGGTACTTTTTCTGCGGCTACTATCGTGCCTACACGCAAATCAATCTTTGCAAAATCGTCAAATACTATTTCGGCAGCTATTGGCGCTGGTTCGTTTGCTACTACTGGTTGTTCTATTGTTGTTTTTGCTTCTTCCACTTTCTTTTCTGTTGATGCTTTTAATTTAGCCAATTGAGCTTCTATTTCTTCGTTCTCTATTTTCCTGAATAGCAATTGCGGTTCACGCAGGCTGTAGCCTACTTTTAGTAAATCTAACCTTCCTGCATTTTCCCATTCCAATATTTTATCTACCACTTTCATTATCTTGCAAAGCTTAGCTGCGGTAAATGGTAAAAATGGATGGATTAAAATAGCCAAGTTGGCTGTTAATTGCAAGCACAGGTGCATACAATTATCAATTCTCTTTTTCCCAGCTTCAGAAAGTTGCCCATCAATGGTTTCTTTTTTGGCAACAATCCATGGCTCTTTGTCCTGCATGTATTTATTTCCCTTCCGGGCTAAATCAATCACTTCAAACAAAGCATCCCTAAACTTATAAGCTTCCAATAAGCTTTCTACTTTTATAGCTGCTTCTTTAATATCTGCTATCAATTGCTTGTCAGCATCATCTATAATATCATTATGAAATGGTGGCACTTTTCCGCTGCAATGTTTGTGCATCATCACAAAAGTGCGGTTCACAAAATTGCCGAAGATGTTCGATAATTCATTATTGCTTGCATCTTGAAAACCCTTCCATGTAAATTCACTATCCTTTGATTCTGGGGCAATTTGCGTAAGGTAATAACGCAATACATCTGCCATGCTGTCGCCACCATTGTCTTTTTTTATCCAGCCGTTTATATAATCCTCTATTTCTATGCTCCATCCTCGGCTCGTACTCATTTTATCGCCTTCCAGGTTCATAAATTCGTTGGCAGGAACGTTGGTAGGTAATATATTGCCATGCAATTTCAGCATTACTGGGAAAATGATGCAATGGAAAACAATATTATCCTTACCTATAAAATGAACGAGTTTGGTATCAGGGGCATACCAGTAAGGCATCCAGTCTTTTTCGTTGTTGATGGCCCATTGTTTAGTGGCACTTATGTAACCGATTGGTGCATCGAACCAAACATAGAGGACCTTGCCAGCAGCATCTGTTTGGCTAACAGCTAACTGTTGACGGTCAACAGACTTTGTGGAATCGGTCAACGGCAAATGTATCCCCCAATCTAAATCCCTAGTTACGGCACGGGGTTGCAAGCCGCCATCAATCCAGCTTTTGCATTGACCAACAACGCTGGTACGCCAGTCGTTTTTATGGTCTTCTAAAATCCATTGCCTTAAAAAATCTTCGTGCCTATTCAGTGGCAAGTACCAGTGTTTGGTCGATTTTTTTATAGGTGCATTACCGCTCAAAGTACTTACTGGATTAATCAACATTTCAGGACTTAACGAACTGCCGCATTTTTCGCATTGATCTCCGTATGCATTTGGGTTGGCACATACCGGGCAAGTTCCTTTTATATACCTATCAGCCAAAAAAGTAGCTGTTGCTTCATCATAATATTGCTCGCTTTCCTTTACTTCCAAATCGCCATTGTTGTTTAGCACCGTAAAAAATTCCTGTGCCGTTTCGTGGTGAAGGGGGGAAGAGGTTCGGTGGTAAATGTCAAAGGCAATACCCAAGTCTTTAAAATTCTGTTCTATAATGGGATGGTACTTATCAATAATAGCCTGTGCAGTAGTACCTTCCTTCATCGCTTGGATGGGGATGGCTGTTCCATGCTCGTCGCTGCCGCAAACAAAAGCAACATCACGCTTCTGGGCTTTTAAATAGCGCACATAAATATCTGCTGGCAAGTAAGCCCCTGCCAAATGCCCAATATGTTTTAGCCCATTGGCATAGGGAAGTGCCGCTGTTATTAAATATCGTGCTGGTTTGCTGTTTATCGTATTGTTGTTGCTGTCCATTTTTTTCTGCGATTTTTTATTCTATAAACGTCCCGTCATTTCAACGAAGGAGAAATCTTTTAAAGTTTGCACCAATTTCTTTTCTTGCCTATAGCAAGGTGAGATTTCTCCTTCGTCGAAATGACGGGGAAAGATGATGTTTTTGAAGGGTGCAAAAATAGGTAAATACAAAGTAAGGAAAGGATTTTGGAAATATGCTATTGCTTAAAAAGCAGTTTGCTTGCTATCTTTCTACGGCTATTTTTTTGAAAAAAATCTTTATTTTTAGTTCATGGGGCTAGTAAACACTTTACTTAAATACACTTACAGCGACTACCTTGGCTGGGAAGGCAGGTGGGAACTCATTAATGGGCATCCTATAGATATTAGCCCATCGCCTGTGCCGCTGCATCAGGTGATAGCTGAAAACATAGCTTATGAATTTGGCAAGGCAATTAGGGAGGCAAAATGTAAGCATTGCAAAGTAGTACAGGCACTAGACTATAAAATAAGCGAGGAAACAGTGATATGCCCCGATGTATTAATTATGTGCAAACCAGCAAAGAAGAAATTCCTCGATTTTTCCCCATCACTTGTAGTTGAAATATTATCTCCTTCCACAGCTTTGCGGGATAGGAATATAAAATTCAATATTTACGAATAATAAGGCGTACCTTTTTACCTAATTGTAGATATAAACAAGGAACAAACGGACATATTCGTTTTGAAGGATGGAAAATATGAATTGGTTGCTATAAATGATGTTGATACCCCTTTTGCCTTCACTTTAGATGAAGGATGCAAAGTATCGCCTTACTTGCATGAAATATGGTGAGTTTTACATCACTAATTAAATGATTAGGGTAATGTTGAAGAAAGCACTTTCCCTAAGTTGGTATTTCACAAAACCTGTTTGATTGGCCACTTGAATGTGATACAAAAACCTTGGCGCTTATTTTATTTGTTTACCACCATAAAGCCTCCATAAAAATCGTCTGTAACCGGTACTTTTTTCCCGTAGTTGTCCATATAGCCGTTGCAGATATAAGCCACATGCTTTTTACGCCAACCTACCACGTTGCATTTGTCGCTAAAATCGGGGTGGTAGCCCAGCATCACAATATTGTTTTCAAGCCCCAGCTTATAAAAACTTTTCTTGCCACTAGATATGCGGACCAATCTATAAATTGATGCGTCGTAAGTAGGTATGTTTTCCAATGTTTGCTTTACCTTGGCCATCACTGCAAAGCACCGTTTGGCATACTGCATCACTTCGGGGATGCCTGCATCGCCTTTCCTGATGTGCATAATGGTGTCTGCAATATTAAATTCCCGTTGGCTAATATTGTAAGTTGCCCCATTTTTCAGGGTTACCTCCGTGAGCGTGTCATTCACAGGGCGTTCTTTAAAAACACCATAAAGGCCAAAAACACTGATGGCAGCTTTTATAACGCCTATAGAAACACAGTCGCCATGGTCGCCTTGTTTAAAACAGCTAAATATCAGCTCCTTGTCCACCGGTTTTATTTCGTGGGTTTGCGCTTTTGCCACGCCACTTACAGCAAGCAATAGAAGCAATAAATTCTTTTTGAACATTACACCCTGTTTATCCATTTTTTTTGGTGATTGAAAAATTGGTTACCAATTACAAGGTGTGCCGCGATGCTAATTTGTAATATAGCTTTGGCTAAGTTCTAAACAGCTTTGTAGGATTCAAAAACCTATAAAGGTTATCAAGGCATCATCTTCGCAAACTATCGTTGCAACTTGGCGTAAGGTTTGTTCAAAATATGTAGAAAAAAGAATACAAATTATAGCTATTAATGCTTTGTTGCTTGAATAGGCATGTTCTTAATTAAAAATTGGTGAAAAAATGCCCTTAAATTTTATATTGTAGAATATATTCCACAATATTTATTTATTGGCACGTTTTAATAAAATAACTATTGGCACTTCATGGAAAATACATACCTGCAGCAGAATTTAACAGCTATTTTTACGCAATTGCCCATTGCAATATGTATTTTAAATGGGCCTGACTTTACTATTGCAATGGCCAATGACAAAGCACTTGAGTTATGGGGTAAAACCAAAGAGGAGGTAATGAACAAACCTACATTCCAAGTATTTCCAGAACTGGAGGCACAAGGTTTTTTAGATATACTAAATGGCGTTTATACTACAGGCAAGCATTTTATTTCTAGTGAAAACCCAGTAAAACTAATACGTAATGACAACATAAAAGAAATATTTGTACACTTTGAATACAACCCTATATATGGTACTGATGGTAGAATAACAGGCATTATAGGCACATCTATTGATAATACAGCACAAATAGAAGCGAAGAAAAAAATAGAACAAAGCGAACAGCAACTAAAAATTGCCCTAGAAGGGGGCGAATTAGGCACTTTCGATTATAGCCCACTTACAAACGAGCTAAACTGGTCGGGCAAAACAAAGGAATTTTTTGGATTGCCAGAAGATGCACCAGTAAGCTATGATTTATATGTAAAAGCAATACACCCGCAAGACAGGATAAACTCCAAAGCTATTTTGGCTAAATATGAAAAAGACATGCAGCGTAATGGGTTGTATGAATTGGAATATAGGGCTATTGGCATAAAAGACGGAAAAATAAGGTGGTTGCGATCTAAAGGAAAAGTTACGCACGATGAAGGCGGCAAGCCAATACGCTATACAGGCATACTACAAGATATTAGCAAGCAAAAAGAAGCTGAGGATGCTTTAAAAGAAAGCGAAAACGAATTTCGCCAACTAGCAGATTTGCTGCCTGCGCTAGTGTGGACTACAGACAGCAAAGGACAGCAAACTTTTGCATCAAAACGCTGGAAAGAATTTACGGGGCTGGACCCTTGCGATGCTAGTACATTTGAAAAAATGGTGCATCCAGACGATTTGCCAGAAATTATTAAAACATGGACTCATTGCCTTGGCACAGGCAAACCATATAAAACCTATTGCCGCCTAAAAAATAAAAATGATGAATATGAATGGTTTTATGTAAACGGCGAGGCGATAAAAAATGACAATGGGGATATTGAAAAATGGATAGGCACCTTTACCAATATAAATGAGCAAAAAAAAGTAGAAGAATACCTTACTACTGCATTGCGTAAAGTAGCGGAAAGCGAGGAGCGGAGCAGGCTAGCAATAGAGGCAGCAGACCTAGGCACTTTTGACTGGAATTTATTAACCCAAGAATTTATTAGCTCGCAAAGGCTAAATGACATTTTTGGTTATCAGTTTGAATCAAAAATTACGCATGAACAGTTAGTAGCAGCTTTTCATCCTGAAGATATAACTATTAGGAACAAAGCTGTGTCCATGGCACCTGAGAAAGGCTCTTTAATTTATGAGGCAAGAACTATATGGCCAGACAAATCAATACATTGGGCAAGGGTTTATGGCAAAATCATATATGATGCAAATAATGTAGCGCAACGCATGTATGGGACGGTGATGGACATTACAGAACGGAGAATGGTAGAAAAAGAATTAGAAGAAAAGGTAATAGCCAGGACATTGGAGCTAAAGAAAAGCGAAGAAACAATTTTTAGGATGGTAAACGAAGTGCAAGACTATGCTATTCTTTTATTAAGCAAAGAAGGCATAATTGAAAACTGGAACAAAGGTGCCCAAAAAATAAAAGGATACACTAGCGATGAAATAATAGGGAAGCATTTTAGCATATTTTACAACTCGCACGATTTGGAGGCAAGCGTGCCAAACGAACTGCTTAAAAAAGCTGCAACCGTAGGTAAGGCAAGCGATGAGGGGTGGAGGGTAAAAAAAGATGGCAGCCTTTTTTGGGCAAGTGTTGCCCTTACTGCCTTGCACGACCAGGAAAACAATATAATCGGTTTTTCTAAAGTTACCCGCGACCTTACCCAAAAAAAAATTGCCGAGCAGGAACTAGAGGCAAAATCTGCCGACTTAGAAAAGGCAAATCTTGCCTTGGAAAAATCGAACAGCGAGCTGGAGCAGTTTGCCTACGTAGCAAGCCACGATTTGCAAGAGCCACTCCGGAAAATCCAGTTTTTTATTGAACGACTGAGAATTGCTTTGCCAACAACAGATACCAATGCTATCCTATATTTCGACAAAATTAAAAACAGCACCATGCGTATGAACACCTTGATAAACGATTTGCTCGATTTTTCAAGGCTATCCAGCATGAATGAACAATATGTAACGGTTGATTTGAATGCGGTGCTTCAAAACATTAAAACAGACTTTGAATTGATGATCCTGCAAAAAAATGCAACGGTTACCGTTTCGGCCCTGCCAACCATCGATGCTATACCGCTTCAAATGCAGCAGTTGTTTTATAATTTAGTAAGCAATGCTTTAAAGTTTTCTAAAGAAAGCGTACCCCCAGTAATATCTGTTGGGTGCGGCAGGCTTACAGAAGCTGAAATAGCAGCATCGCACCCAAACCTAGATCCAAACCTAAGTTACTATTGCATACAAGTAAAGGATAATGGTATTGGCTTTGACCAGCAATATGCAGAAAAAATATTTGTAATTTTTCTGCGCCTCAACGATTTTTACACTTACGGCGGCACAGGCATAGGATTGGCACTTTGCAAAAAAATAATGATTAACCACCATGGGGATATTTATGCAAGAAGCGTGGAAAACGAAGGCTCGTCTTTCTATGTAGTCATCCCTGAGAAGCAATCTTAAACCCGGATTTAAATAAGTGTGTAAATATTTACCCAGTCGTTGTGTGTATAATATTGTCCAATTGCAACAATGACAGTGGTTTTAAATAACAGGATATGCGCTCGTCCTTTTTGTAGTATGTATTATTTGACTTTTCAAAACTATTTTTAGCAGTAATTAAATTCAGCGAAATATGAGGGTACTTGCCCAGCAAATAGTCTGCATGCTGCCAACCATACCCATCTGGCAAATTATTGTCTAAAATCACTACATCTGGCACAAAATCATTCAATAGGCTTATCCCTTCCGCAATGGTGTTTGCGTACCTGCATTCAACGCCGTTTCGCAGGCATTGCAATTTTACTAAGGTACAAAAATCGTCCTCATCATCTATAACCACTAGTTTCTTCATAATTGAAAGGTAATAATCTTTAATGAGAAATTTCAGTGCCACAAAAATGATTATGGCATATTATTTTCATTAATTGTGGAAAACAATTAAACATAATCATTATGACAACTACATTAAAGATTTTCGTAGGCATCTTTGGTGCTGCCGCTATCGGGGTTACCATTGGCATGTTGGTAAACCCTGAAAAAACAAAGGAAATATGCGACAAAGCAAAAGCGAATATTGCAGACTGGTCAGCCAATTTAAAAAACCAAGTAATACAAACTGCCTCTACCGTAGATGAGCATGTTCAGGAAGCTACTGCATAAACTTTTTTTACTACTCACCACATTTACAATGTTTTTTTGTGCCTTCGTGGCCGATTAACAAAACTTGCACCTCAATAGTAATACCTATTTTAATATTTATTTCATGGAAGTTATAAAAGACACAGAAGTATTAAAAGATCGGCTAGAAGACATAACCGAGAACCTTACAGATATTATAGACACTTATTACCACCTCACTGTTCTAAAGGTTGCAGACAGGGCTGCCACAACGCTGAGTATATTTTTTTTGTACTTGGTTTTAATGGCAATAGCACTTTTTGTGGTGCTTTTTGCAAGCATTGGCTTGGCTGTATATTTCAACCGGGTTTTGCATACAGACATGGAAGGGTATTTTGTTGTAGCGGGCATGTATACTTTAATAGGGTTGGTATTGATGATTTTCAGGAAAACAACCATTTTTGGTATTGTACGAAATGTTTTAATCAGAAAACTATATGAATAGTAGCCCCGTTATAAATAATTATGAAGACTTACAGCGAGAAAAAAAGCGTTTGGAAGCCCAGCTTTTTAGGCAGAAAGAACAGTTAAGCAAAAATATAGGCAAAATAAAAGGCGACTTGGAGCCAGGCTTGTCTTTTATTAAATTATTGGGTAAACTTACGTCTAGGAACCCAGACAATAAGGTATTGAATACTGTAGTGGACTATGCAGTAGGCTTGTTGCAAAGAACAGTTTTTAAAAGGTTTAGTTGGCCATTAAAGCTAATCCTTCCTTTTGTAAGCAAAAACCTAGCATCCCATCTTTTGGGAAGTGGGAAAGAAAAAAAATGAATAGTTATAAATTTTATTTTCACCCCCCTCCCTTATTTTGCAGGTGCATTCACGGCTGCTACCACACGCTTGTCTAGCGGCGAGATGTTTTGGTTGAAAAAATGGGTAAGCACGCCATTTTCGTCTATTAGGTATTTACAAAAATTCCACACGGGGGGCTGGCTACACCAGCCGTTTTTTGCCGGGTCTGTCAACCATTGATAAACGCTGTTTTGCCCATTGCCTTTTATGACGATTGACTTTGCCATTAAAGGGAACGAAACACCATAATTTAGCTTGCAGAATTGTGCAATAGCCGTATCGCTCCCCGGTTCCTGCCCTTGAAAATCATTTGCCGGGAAGCCAATCACCACCAATTTATCTTTGTATTGCTTGTACAGGCTTTCCAATTCATTGTACTGGGCCGTGTAGCCACAATTGCTGGCCGTGTTTACAAGCAATATTTTCTTGCCCTTGTACTGGGCAAAAGAAAATGGCTGCTTATGATTGTCATTTACCTGCAAGGCATACAAACTATCAATAGGCTTCACATTGCCACTATTGGGTAGTGCAAGCCCCCATGCAGGAAAAATCTTTGCCATCAACATCAGCACATGATATACTTGTTTTAAAATAACTTGTTTTATTGTCATCGTTGTTTCTTTAGGACATCTTATATACAAATGAATGGAAGAATAAGTTTTATTAAAAAACTTTATCACAAAGGTACAAAGGCTCAAAATGGCACAAAGGAAATAAGGGGGAAAAGAAGAAAATAAGAGCCTGCTTTAAAAGGTGCATTTCAAATATTCACTTTTTTATTAGCCTTTTTTATTTAGAAGAAGCTTTACTATGTGATTGTGAAAGCACCACCTTACAGACCAGCCTCACCCCAACACTCTCCAAAAGGAGTTTTGGCAAGAACAAGGGAGATGGAGCAGGGAAAAAGGAGGGGAATGCGAAGACTTGAGCGAATATTTGAACTGGGTTATTTTTTGTTTTTCATCGGTTTATTTTTTTTTGCTAATTTCCTTAATTTGCCTGTAACTCATTGATATTCATTTGTTTATGCTTTATTAGGCCTCATTTTTTATTATAATTTAAGTGAATTTTAGGATAATACACTGATAATATAATGATAGTTTTATGATAAGAAACTGATAGTTTATTGATAAGAAACTGATAAGATTTTGATGGTGGATTATCATTTTCCTAAGCCAGTTAACATCCGATGCAGGAGGCAAGGCCAAAAAGCCCCTAGTTGCTCCTTTAATGTAAAATTAGTATGCATAGCTACATAGCCCAAAATAAAAATCCTATATGGGGGAAATATTCCCCCATGAGTATCCAAAATTTCCCCCATATAGGATTCTTGTTGGGCAGGAAACAGCAGGGATTGTCTTGTAGCAAGATTGAATATTTCGTGATTCTACCAACCTGAAAACAACAAAAAGAGAAATTTTTAAATGCGCCTACTTTAAGTTGTCCAATACCCTTTAACTTTTTTCTTTGCGCTTCTTTGTGTTTTCATGCCTTTCTGGCTATTATTTCAATTTAGCATGCGCTAGAGGTTACAATTTGATTGCAATTGGGTAACATTCAGTTAACAAGCGAGCAGGAATTTTGGTCAACTTTAAAGCACATGGAAAAAAGGCAAGTTGAGGTAGTGGTACTAAGCGACCTGCATTTGGGTACATACGGTTGCAACGCCACAGAAATAGTCAATTATTTAAAAAGTATCAACCCAAAGATACTTATCCTAAACGGAGATATAATAGACGTTTGGCAATTCAACAAGCGGTATTTCCCGGTTTCGCACATGCAAGTTATAAAGGAAATAATGAACCTGCTTAGCAAAAATACGCATGTTATCTATATAACTGGCAACCACGACGAAGCCATGAGGCGTTACACAGACCTAGTAATGGGCAATTTTCAACTAACGGACAAATTGGTGATAGAAATAGATGGCAAACTTGCTTGGCTTTTCCACGGCGATGTGTTTGATGCCACCACCAAAGGAAGTGCTAAGCTGCTGGCAAAACTTGGTGGGCATGGGTACGATTTGCTGATTATGATCAATAGTTTCATCAACTGGCTGCTGAAGCTGATGGGCAGGGAAAAAATGAGCTTTAGCAAGAAAGTAAAAAATGGAGTGAAAAAAGCAGTGTCGTGGATTGGCGATTTTGAACAGACAGCCGCCGAGCTGGCCATTGAGAAAAAATATGACTATGTTATTTGCGGGCATATACACCAGCCCCAGAAAAGAGTGATTACCACCGATAAAGGTAGCGTAACCTACCTGAACAGTGGCGACTGGATCGAGAACCTTACCGCACTGGAATACAACAAAAAAGAATGGACAATTTACCAGTACGATGCAAAGCAATTCGACACGAATGCGGCACCCGTTGTAGCATTGGAAAAAAGGCTACCGAAGTTAAATGTAGTGCCAGAGGAAGTATTATTTTTTAGTGCGTTGCCCAGCATAGAAAACATCATTAAAATGTCGGTTTAAGTAAAACACCCTATTATGGCTTATGTAACCCCCAAAATAAAAATTCTATACGCCGTTCAGGCAACAGGCAATGGGCATATAGCCCGGGCAATGCAACTAATGCCATATTTGGAGAAATATGGAGAAGTAGATGTTTTTCTTAGCGGCAGCAACAGTAACCTAAAAGCAGCACTACCTGTAAAATACAGGAGTAATGGGCTAAGCCTGTTTTATGGCAACAGGGGTGGGCTAGACTATATGAAAATATGGAAGCAACTGGATGTAAGGCAATTGTGGAAAGAAGCCAACCAACTTCCGGTAGAGCAATATGATATTGTAATAAACGACTTTGAGTGCATCACCTCCCTTGCCTGCAAGCTGAAACAAATACCCAGTATTAACTTTGGCCACCAGGCCAGCTTTATTTCTCCCAACACACCTAAGCCCTTACAAAAAGACATGTTGGGAGAATGGGTCCTAACGCATTACGCAACCGCAACCAATTATATAGGATTGCATTTTGAGAACTATGACGATTTTATTTTTTCGCCCATTATCAAGCAGCAAATTTTAGAGGCCACGCCTAGCAACAAAGGGCATGTATCGGTTTATTTATCGCACTATAGCGATGAGGTAGTGATAGCTGCACTGCAAAAATGCAAGGACATACCCTTCCATCTGTTTTCTAAAAAAGCAACCGCCATTGAACAAAAACGGAATATTACGCTAATGCCGATTAGCAACGATGGCTTTGCCAGCAGCATGATTGATGCAGCAGGCATTATTACAGGTGCGGGCTTTGAAACGCCCGCAGAAGCACTGTACCTAGGTAAAAAATTATTGTGCTTGCCCATAAAAGGCCAATACGAGCAACTGTGCAACGCAGCAGCACTAGAAAAGTTCAGGGTGCCGATTATCAACACGATTGACGAGCATTTTACTGCCACGATATACAAATGGCTGTCTAGCTTGGCACCAAAGCCATTAACCTTGCAGCAATCTACCAACGAAATAGTAGGCATGGTAATGGAAAAAGGGATAGTAAGGAAAACCGCACCACGCACAGAAAATGACTTTTATTTGCTTTACCCAGACGAGTTGTCGTTTGCATAGCGTTAACCTCCAACTTCCCGAAAGTTTTAAACTTTCGGGAAGTTATTTGCTAGACTTGATTACCAAAGCAAATCACCACTAATAAACCAATTATAATATTTACGATAAAAACTTGGTCCACTTTCCATAATTTAGTAGCTGAAACAATTTTAAACCACCCTTAATAAACTTAAAAAACAAATGGAAAAAAAATTACAAAACCAAGTAGCTATTGTTACCGGGGCAAGTAGTGGCATAGGGGCAGGCGTGGCAAAATCATTGGCTGAAGCTGGAGCAACCGTAATAGTAAACTACCCATTTGAAGGGGCAAAAGATGCGGCAGAGGCTGTTATTGCAGCTATTGTGGCTGGTGGTGGCAAAGCCGTTAGTTGCCAGTGCGATGTAAGCAAAGAGGCAGACGTACAACAGATGTTTGCCAGCACAGTGGCACAGTTTGGCACAGTGGATATACTGGTAAACAATGCTGGCATACAAAAAGATGCACGGTTTGAAGAAATGACACTAGACCAGTGGAACCTAGTCTTAGGCATTAACCTTACAGGGTTTTTCTTGTGTGCAAGGGAGGCTGTGAGGGAATTTTTGCGAAGGGGCATCGACTCTACAAAATCGAAAGCTGCGGGCAAAATTATTTGCATGAGCAGTGTGCACGAAGTTATTCCTTGGGCAGGACATGCAAACTATGCGGCTAGCAAAGGTGGGATAATGCTACTTATGAAAACATTGTCACAGGAATTTGCCTTTAAGAAAATACGCATCAATAGTATTTGCCCAGGTGCCATACAAACGCCTATCAACCGCAGCGCATGGGATACGCCAGAGGCATTGTCGGCTTTACTTACGCTTATACCATACAAACGTATTGGCCAACCGGAAGATATTGGAAATGCAGCGGTGTGGCTAGCAAGTGATGATAGCGATTATGTAAATGGCATTTCTTTGTTTGTAGATGGTGGTATGACTTTGTATCCCGGATTTACTACGAATGGGTAATCAGTTGTAAATATTTTACCTTTGGCACTTGTATTATTTTGAGTATAAGTTTACTCTTTAAATTAATACAGGTGCTTTATGGCTAATGTGTCTGCTTATATTATTGGGTATAATGAAGAAAGGAAAATTAAACAAGCAATTGACAGTGTTATTGGCTGGGCAAGCGAAGTAATTGTAGTGGATTCTTTTAGTACAGACAAAACTGCGGAGATTGCTGCCCTTGCTGGCGCAAAAGTGGTGCAAGTGCCTTTCGAAGGCTTTGGCAAGCTTAGGAACGATGCTATAGATAATTGCAAGCACGATTGGATATTTAGCCTAGATGCTGATGAAAGATGCACGCCAGAGGCAAGGGATGAAATTAAAAAAATAATAACGGAAGAATACAAAAAAGGACAGCCAGTTGCTTACTATGTACCTAGGAAAAATTTTTTCTTAGGGCAATGGATAAAACATTCAGGTTGGTATCCCGACTATCGGCAGCCACAATTATTCAGGAAAAACAGTATGCGGTACATGGAAGATGCTGTACACGAACGCTACAAAGTAGAGGGAGAAACTGGTATTATGAAAAACGCTATCTGGCAATACCCATTCGAGAACCTTGAACAAATACTGGCAAAAACCAATCGGTACTCCTCGCTCGGGGCACAAAAATTACTCAACAAAAAAAAAGGCGGGCTAAGAGTTGCTTTGTTGCATGGCATTACTAGCTTTATCCAAACCTATTTTATTAAAAAGGGTTTTTTAGATGGCCGTGCAGGCCTGGTGATTGCAATGTATAATTTTACTTCTACTTATTATAAATACATAAAACTGGCAGAATTGCAACACAATTGGAAAGAACCTACTGGAATTAAGAAATAAAATAAAGATGCTGTTTTATTATGTTGTGCGTAGCCACCACAATAAAACAGCATTTTCAGCATCTCCCTTTAGCAGGCCTCCCAGCGTGTTCGTAGGCGTTACTTAATGCAGGTGTTTACAGCAAAAAGAAAATGATTGTATTTTTAGAATTAAGTAATGCACTTGCACAAGACAGAGCCCTGTGCGAGCGGAGCAGGAACAATATTTTTTTAATTTTTCTTATCCTTTTTCTTATCTAGGTCTGGTTGTTGTGCAGCTTTTACTTGTGCTATAGAATCGGCAATGCGTTTCTTTTCCTTGCTCTTGAAAAAACCTTTCAGCAAAAAGTTGTGCTTGGCCGCTTCCATGTTTTGGCTTAGACCTTCTGCTGCTTTGTTTGCCGTTCTTACAGTTGTTTTAGCCGAGGCTACGGTTTCTTCCAGCTCAGTGGCCAGCTTGTCGTTGTTTATCAACCTGCCAAGTGTGCCACGGCCATTGTTTACTTTGCCAAATATAGACGACAAGTGGCCAGACAAGGTATCCATATTGGTTACAATATTTTCTATTTTTGCACCTACTTTTTCTGCCTTGCCCATCAGCTTGTCCATGTCGTAAGGGTTGATGGCTTTTAAAGTGCCGTTTTCTTTTATCAAGGCCGAACTGTCTTTACCAGGCATTATTTGTACCAGTTTGTCGCCCATTAGCCCATCGCTGCCAATGCTGGCCCGGCTATCGGCCTTTATAAATTTTTGTACTTTTTTCTGTACAATAAGGGTTACGTCAACCGTAGTGTCGTTTTCAATGTCTATCAGGTCCACTACGCCTACATTGATCCCTGCAAACCTTACATAAGCCCCTTGCTGTAAGCCAGAGACAGTTTTGTATTTTACATGCAGGCTGATGGTGCTGCTAAAAAGATTTTTTTTGCTGCTGATAAAATACATAATAAGCAGCAATACCCCTACGCCAGCAAGTATAAAAATGCCTGTCTTTATTTTTTGGGTTGCATTGTTTGTCATAAACCGAGTTTAAAAAATGAATTAATAAATGTGTCGCTCGAATGTTCCAGCTCTTCATAGCTGCCTTCTGCTATGTACCTGCCATCGTTCATCACCACTATCCTGTCTGCAGTCATTTTGGCGCAAGACATATCGTGGGTAATGATAATAGAGGAGGCGTTGTACTTTTTCCTTATATCCAAAATAAGCTGACTTATTTCCTTACTGGTAACGGTATCCAGCCCCGTTGTAGGCTCGTCGTATAAAATAATTTCTGGTTTTACAATCAAAGTCCTGGCAAGCCCCATCCTTTTGCGTTGCCCGCCCGATAAGTCAGAAGGCATTTTATCTATTGCATCAGCTAGTCCTACGGCTTCTAGTGCCTCGATAGAGCGTTTTTCAATCTCTGCTGCGTCTTTTATTTTCAGCACACGCTTTAAAGGGAATGCAAGGTTTTCCCGCACAGTCATGGAGTCGTACAGGGCGGCATGTTGAAAAAGGAAACCAACTTTTACCCTTATGTCTTTCAGTTGCTCCTCATTTAGGTCACCAATTTCCTGCCCCAATACTTTTACGCTGCCTTCGTCTGGGGTTATCATACCCACTATACATTGGATGGTTACGCTTTTGCCCTGCCCGCTTTTGCCAATCACCACAATGTTCTCACCTTTTTTCAGGGTCAGGTCAATGCCTTTTAATACCTCCTTGCCGTTGAAAGATTTTTTAAGCCCGTGAATTTCTATAACTTTTTCGTTTTCCATTAGCTTTTAATTATAAACAAATATGCTGGTTACCTGCACTGCAACGGCATCAATAACAATAATCCATATAGAGGCAGCAACCACGGCCGTATTTGCAGCTATGCCCACGCTTTCTGTGCCTTTGTCAGCATTAAAGCCCTTATAGCAACCCACAACGCCAATTGCAAAGCCAAACAGGAATGTTTTAATAAAGGCAGGGAAAAAATCAGTGAAATCGAGTGTTGAAAAGGATTTGTTGAAATACAGCATACCAGACATGCTGCCCGAAATATTAGTGCCCACAAACCCACCAAAAAATGCACAGGCATCTGCAAATAAAACAAGCAGCGGCACCATAAAGAAACAAGAAAGGATGCGAGTAACCACCAGGTATTGCACTGGATTGGCACCAGACACGTCCATGGCGGCAATTTGCTCGGTTACTTTCATGCTGCCTAGCTCGGCACCAATGCCAGAAGCTATTTTACCAGCACAAATAAGCGCAGTAACCACCGGGCCTATTTCACGGATTACAGAAATAGTAACCATGGTAGGTACAAAACTTTCTGCCCCAAATGCCTTGAAAGATGGCTCGGATTGAAGCGTAAGTACAAAGCCCAGCACAAATCCTGTAATCATCACTATGTTTAAAGACTTTAGGCCGATAAGGTAGCATTGGCGCATTAGTTCTTCCCACTCAAAACCACCTCTGAAAATATTCCGGAAGAAGGAGGAAATAAACATGGCTTGGTCGCCGATGCTTTCCAAAAATCCGTTTAGGTATAATGTTATTTTTTCACTCATTGCAAAAGACAATAAGAAAAAACTATTCCTAAAATATTTTACAGGTAAATAAAAATAAATTTATACTTAAAAAAGCATTGTTGGGTAAATAATTCTACATATTTACTTGCCAAATCAAAGTCAAGCATTACCCTTTCGCCCCTTAGTTTTTTATATCCTATTTGTATAAATTGTATTATTTGCAAAGTGGCATTAAAAAACTTTGAGCAAGCTTTATTTACCCAAAAATGCAATCAACCCACTAATTGCCTTCTTCCGGTGGCTGAAACTGTTTTTTTCATCCATCGTCATCTCTGCAAAAGTTTTGTCGCTACCAGCAGGGATAAAAATGGGGTCGTAGCCAAAGCCTTGCAAGCCTTTCTGGTCTTCAGTTATTTTCCCTTTGCAAATGCCTTCAAACAAATATTCTTTGCCATCCAATATCAGGGAAACAATGGTACGGAATTGTGCTCCCCTATTAGGTTTACCTTCTAGGTTGAGCAATAGCTTGTCAATATTCGCCTGGAAATCCCGCCCTTCGCCGGCATAGCGGGCGCTTTTTACGCCAGGCTCGCCATTTAGTGCTGGCACTTCCAAGCCTGTGTCTTCGCTAAAAACATTTTGCCCAGTCATTTTAAAAATGATGGACGACTTTTCGGTTGCATTGGCCTCTAAGGTATCGTATGGCTCGGGTATATCAATATCTATGCCCGCTGCTTTCAGGGTTATGATATTGAAATAGCCACCAGCTACGCTTTGTATTTCTGCTACTTTGTGCTGGTTGTTGGTGGCGAATATGAGTATGGGGAGGTTATTTTGCATGGTGGTGTGTTTTTTTGCCATAAATTTTAATTGCCACAAAGGCACTAAGACTCAAAGAAGCACAAAGGGTTAAAAGGAAACGGAAGAAAAAAGCCAACAATTTATTTCTTATATTTCTTCGTGCATCTTAGTGCCTTCGAGCCTTTTTGGCTATTTATTAAATATTGAACATTTTTTTCAAACTAAGCCAAAGCTTTGTTTTTTCTACTTTAACGGCTTCTGTGTTGCCCAGCATCAAAGACAATGCAGGGGCTTGCAGGATGCTGCAATTATTGTAGGCTTGTACTTGGTAATCGGGTATGGTAAATGGCAACTGCACCGTACTGCAGCTTACCCCAAACATGATTAGGAATTTGGGCATAGTGGTTGCCTGCAAGTTTGTAAAACTAATTTCTGTTTTAAATTGGTTTACAATGGCCACATCGCCAATATTTAGCTTGCATGCACCTAATATACTGGTGAGGAATTGTAGCCATTCGTCTCGCAAGTAAACCGCTTCTGCATCGTGCACAACAATAGAAATTTGCTTTTGATTGCTCCCTAAAAACCATTGTTTATCAGCATTCGGCACAGCTTTTTCCACGAGTAGGGCAGGGGGTTTGCTTGCAGGCTTTAATGGTGAAACTGGTGGTGCAGCATCGGTAAGCACAAGATTGCCCCGGTACAAATCTGCAATTACAAAGCCGGGAAGTTGTATTTTATCGAAACTCATCCGCAATTTTAGGATAATAGTAGGTATTCTTTTTCTATTTTTTAGTTAATTTGCAGCAAATTCACAGTTATGGTGGAAACGATGAGTATTAGCGTTACAAAAACTACGCACAGCAAATTAAAGGATGTAGACTTTAACCATCTCCCTTTTGGAAAATATTTTACTGACCACATGCTGGTGGCCGAGTATGCAAACGGCGAATGGCAAAGCGTGGAAATAAAACCGTATCAGCCATTGGCATTGGACCCTGCCTTGGCGGCAATCCATTATGGGCAATCTATTTTTGAAGGCATCAAGGCATTTAAAAATGACGATGGCGAAGCGGTTGTTTTTAGGCCTTATGAAAACCTAAAGCGTTTCAATACTTCTGCTGAACGTATGTGTATGCCTGCCGTGCCAGAAGAAATATTTATAGAAGGCATGAAGCAATTGATTGCTGTGGATAAAGATTGGATTCCTTCCAAACCGGACCATTCTTTATACATCAGGCCGTTTATGTTTGCTACCGACGAAGTGCTGGGTGTGAAACCTTCTGATACCTATTTGTTCATCATCATATTAAGCCCAACAGGACCTTATTATGCCGCCCCCATGAAGATATGCGTGGAGGAGGTATATACCCGTGCTGCGCCTGGCGGTGTGGGGTTTGCTAAAAATGCAGGGAACTATGGAGGAAGCTTAATTGCTACGCAAATAGCCAAGAAAACAGGCTATGACCAGATTTTGTGGACAGATGCTTTTGAACACAAATGGTTGCAAGAGGTAGGTACCATGAATGTATTTTTCATTATTGACGGCGTGGCGATAACCCCTAGCTTGGAAGAAGGTACTATTTTGGCTGGCGTTACTAGGGATAGTGCATTAACGGTGCTGCAAGAAATGGGTTACCCTGTGGAAGAAAGGAGGATAAGCATTGATGAATTAATAGAAGCCTATAAAGCTGGCTTAGTAGCCGAAGTTTTTGGCACTGGCACTGCTGTTACCATCTCCCCAATCCAAGAATTGAAATACCAAGATACGGTAATGAAGTTTGATGTGGGCAGCATGACGATCGCCCCTGAGTTAAAAAGCAGGCTAGACGATATTAAAACAGGCAAAGTACCAGATGTGCATGGGTGGATGGTAGCGGTGAGATAATTAGGAATTCTAAATTAGGAATTAGGTTTGCTTAAATAACGTTGTCATAATAGCTTTTTTAAAATAAGGTAGCTTAGCCAAAAACCCTGATAGGGTTGAACAATTGTAGCCACGGGAGCAACCCGTGGTAGATAAATGGGGCAATTGCCAACTCCTAATAGGGTTGGTGGGAAAGAAAAAAGATATTTTAATCCATTGTAACTTGCAACTATCCACTTGTTTCCCTGTGGATATTAAGTGAGTTTGAAAATATTTATTAATTTATTTGGAACATAACGGCAAGGTGCGTACTTTTGCCGTCCGAAAAAAAATAGAAGGTTAAAAATGCCTACAATACAACAATTAGTTAGAAAAGGCCGTGAGATAATCAGGGCAAAAAGTAAATCAAGGGCTTTAGATGCCTGTCCTCAACGCCGTGGTGTTTGCACCAGGGTTTATACTACTACGCCTAAAAAGCCAAACTCTGCGTTGCGTAAAGTAGCAAAAGTTCGTTTGACTAACAAGGTTGAGGTGATAGCCTATATACCGGGCGAGGGGCATAATTTGCAAGAACACTCCATCGTATTGATACGTGGTGGCAGGGTAAAAGATTTGCCAGGCGTACGTTATCATATTGTACGGGGTAGTTTGGATACTGCTGGCGTGAAAGACCGGAAGAAAAGCCGTTCTAAATACGGTACTAAGAAAGCAAAAGCAAAAAAATAATTTAAAACATTTTTCAATAGTTAATCCATGCGTAAAGCACAAGCTAAAAAATTACCATTAGCACCAGACGGTCGTTTCAACGACAAACTGGTTACTCGTTTTATCAACAACCTAATGTGGGACGGTAAAAAGAGTACAGCCATCACCATTTTTTATGATGCCGTTGACAAAGTGAGCAAAATAACTAATGAAGATGGCTACGAAATTTGGAAAAAAGCCATTTCTAATGTTACGCCTGCTGTAGAGGTACGTAGCCGCCGTATTGGTGGTTCTACTTTCCAAATACCTACGGAAGTACGTGCTGACAGGAAAATTTCTTTGAGCATCAAATGGTTGATTCGTTACAGTCGTGAAAGGAATGGGCGTACCATGGCAGACAAATTAGCCAACGAAATAATCGCAGCAAGCAAGGGTGAAGGTGCTTCTTACAAAAAGAAAGAAGATATTCACCGTATGGCTGAAGCCAATAAAGCTTTCTCTCACTTTAAGATATAAGTGTAGTGTATATTTTTTGGAAAAAGCAGTAGCCGATTATTTTGGCTACTGCTTTTTTTGTTATTACTTAAGTGAAAATTTGGTTAATCTGCCACGAAGACACGAAAGCACAAAGTGGCACAAAGTTTTAAGGGAAGAAGATGAAAAGAAAAAAAACTATATTATCAGTTCCTTTTAACCTTCGTGTTTGTTCGTGTTTTTGTGCCTTTGTGGCAAAAAAGCATATTCGATTTGGTAAGTAGTAACAAAAACTTTAATCCACCAAGTTTTGAATCCCAACATCTCGCACCTCTATTCAATTGCACAAAAGCCACAACGGATAATCATTGGGCTAATGAGCGGTACATCCTTGGATGGCTTGGACGTAGCCATATGCAGGTTTAAAGGTGCTGGCATGGATACAAAAATGGAACTATTACGTTTTGAAACAGTACCTTATACAGAAACAGTCACCAATGCAGTAAGGCAGGTATTCAGCAAAAAACAAGTGAACCTAGAACAGCTTTGCCTATTAAACGGATGGATAGGCACAGAGCATGGCAATATGGTAAACACCTGCTTGCAGAAATGGGGAATAGCCAATACCAGCGTGGACATTATTGCCAGCCATGGTCAAACCATTTACCACGCCCCTAAGCGTTTACATGGCTTGGATATGTTTGGCAATGGCACCCTGCAAATTGGCGATGGCGACCATATAGCTGTTGCAACAGGCATCATTACCCTTAGCGATTTCAGGCAAAAGCACATTGCAGCAGGTGGTGAAGGCGCACCATTGGCCATTTATGGCGATTATTTTTTGTTTGGCAAAAAAGGGGAGAACAGGGTAATGCTAAACATTGGCGGTATTGCCAATTTCACATGGCTACCCGCTAGCGGGGATATAAGCGAAGTGTTCAGCACAGATATTGGCCCAGGCAATACCTTGATGGATGCCTACACAAGGGAATATTTCCCCGGCAAGTTATATGACAAGGATGCTGCCATAGCATTGCAAGGGAAAGTGAATGAGCCGTTATTAGCAGCGTTGAAAAAAGATGACTTCTTTAAGCAACCATTCCCCAAAAGCACGGGGCCAGAACTGTTTAGCCTAGCTTTTATAGAACAAGCAAAGCAAGCAGCAGGCATTGTTGCTATTTCGCATTACGACATGCTGGCAACCTTAATCCGCTTTAGTGCCGATATGATTGTGGATGCCTTGCAAAGCAAAGCAGCATCAGGCAAAACAGTAAAAGTCTATGCAAGCGGTGGCGGCATACACAATCCACTGCTGATGAATGATATACAATCACAATTACCTACGTTTGAATTTAATGATTTTAACGAGTTGGGCATCAACCCAGATGCAAAAGAAGCAGTCTTGTTTGCTCTGTTGGCAAATGAAGCCATTGCAGGGAGAAATTTGAATGGAAAGGGTACAGCAAGTATGCCAATGGTTAGCATGGGGAAAATCAGCTTCCCAGCATAAATCTACTCCATAGAGTGAGCCACTCTTCGAGAGTGGCTCACTCTATGGAGTACCCATCGTGGCAACTAAATAAAATCCTTAACTTCATACAAATCGTACATCCATCATGCGGGCAAAAAATGCAGTCATATCTATCGTATTGCTTTTGGCAGGCAAACCTGCCCATGCCCAGCTTACCATGAAACAGAATGTAGATAGCCTAAAACACATACCCATAAACTTATTACCCAGCAACTACTACAGCAGCAAACTAGGGTTTATGTGCAAGAAAGAATTACAGGTGGAAAAATCGACCAAGATACCCCTTAGGTTCCGGCTAGGCAGCTTGGAATATGTAGATAAAATGGAAGGGAAAGGAGGAACAGTCGTAAGTCATAAGTAATAAGTTGTAAGTCTTTTTCATACCTAAAACCTATTACTTACAACCTAAAATTATTTATGCTTCTACACTTGCCGCTTCCAATACCTTTTGTATAGCAGCAGCCATTTTTGCACCTTTATCATGTACTTGTTCTTCTGTCCATGATAGGGCTATGGAAGTGGAAACGCAACGACTCATGATTGCATCGCTGGTACTAAAGTCCTTATCTTTCAAGGCAAGCAAAGCCGTTTTTTGTGCTTCGCTTATATTGTTCAGGCTCACGGCGTTTTGCAGGTGCTGCCATTTGCGCACATAATGCCAGTTGTTATCGAACCAATAGAAATTACCAGCGAGTATGCCTTGTGCTTTCATCTCAGCGACTACTGCTTGCGCCAACTCAGCCGTTGGTAAAAACCAGCTAATAAAGGAATGGCTATCACCTTCTGGATCGGGCAATGAGCGGAAACTAATTTCGGGTATCTGCTCCAAATAACTTTTTAGTATGCCGTGGTTTTTCTTTTGGATGCCCAAAATAGTAGGCAATTTGCCTATCTGCCCCAGTCCAATGGCCGCATGTAATTCACTAATCCTGAAATTATATCCCAGGAATGGGTGCAAATCTGTACCACGGTCCACGCCCAAATGGTCATGCCCATGATCGGTATAGCCATCGCATTTGGTATGGATGTCTTTACTGTTTGTCATTACCACGCCACCTTCGCCGCAGGTGATTGTCTTTACAAAGTCGAAGCTAAACGTGCCTGCATCGCCAATTGTACCCAAATGCTTGCCTTTATAAGTGCCGCCAATAGCTTGACAAGCATCTTCAAGCAAAATGAGATTATGTTCAGCACAAATAGCTTTTAACGCATCCATATCTGCCATACTGCCGCACATGTGCACGGGCATTACGCATTTTGTTTTAGGGGTAATGGCAGCTGTTACTGCTTCTGGGCTTAGTGTTAGGGTTTCATCTATATCAACCATTACTGGTATTGCCCCAACGCTTAAAATAGCTTCAAAGCTAGCTACAAAAGTAAAACTCGGCATTATTACCTCATCACCCGCGCCAATATTTAGCGCAGCCATCACTGTAGTTAATGCCGCAGTGCCACTACTAACCAATTGCGCATAGCCACAGCCAAAAACTTCCATAACCTTTTTTTCCAGTTCAAGCGACTTAAAAATGCCTTTGCGTGGGCCATCAAAACCATAACGCATAATAATGCCTGTGTCCATTACATCGTTAATGTGTTTCCTTTCTTCTTCACCAAATAATTCAAAACCTGGCATATGTATTTAATTGATAATTAATAATTGATAGGTGACAATTTGGGGCAAAAACGCTTAAATGGTTATTTCCGTTGTTAATGCCCTTTCCAACTGGTTTTCTAAAGTGGTAATCGTATCCAGTGCATCTTGTATCTCTATGATATGGTCTGCAGATTTGGTTTGCTCCGTGGCTAACCAAATCAATACCATGCTAATATAATCCTGAATATCCTTCCCGGCAAACTGTGTTTTGTATTCAACAATTTTTTCATTAATAAGTTTTACGGTCTTGCGTAAAACCTCCTCGTCTTTTGTCATTGTTTTTAGGCGGTATGTCCTGTCGGCAATGGCAATATTTACAGTTATTAATTCATTTGACATGGTAGTGAGTTTTAAGTTTTAAGTTTTAAGTTTTAAGTTCTTTTAATACAAAACTTAAAACACAAAACTCAAAACAGTCCTAGGTGTTCAAAAGCGACATGCACCTGTCTATTTCCTTTACATATACATCTATCCTTTTTTCCAGTTCCTTTTTTTCTTCCAGGGTAAAGCCGTCTTTGCTTAGCTTCAAGGCATCTACCTGCTGCTGCAATTGTTTCAGTTGCTGCTCCCTGTCAGCCAATTGGGCTTGCTTTTTGGCCAATTCCTTTTTCAATTGCACATTCTCCTTCTGCATCTGCCCATAATACTTGAGCAGTTGCTGGAGTTTTTGCTGTAATTGTGCTAACCGGGTGTTTATTGTACTCATTTACATAATAATTAGGAATTAGTAATTAATAATTAGGAATTAGGACGGGAAATGGGGATTAGGTGCCTTCATTCCTAATTCCTAATTTATAATTCCTAATTATTTCCTTATCTCCGCCCCCAATTCTTTTTCAAATGCCTCTACTATCTTGCCTACCATGCTGTCTGTTTCCTTATCTGTCAATGTTTTTTCATCGTCAAGAAAGGTAAAGTTAACAGCCATTGATTTCTTTCCGGCACCTAATTTATCACTTTCAAACACATCAAACAAGCGCATGGACTGTAATTTGGCAAGGTTGGCTTTTTTTACTACTGTTTCCAGTTTGCCATAAGTGGTTGCTTTATCTACCACCAGAGCCAAATCTCTTTGTACTGCCGGGAACTTGGAAACTTCTTTATATTCTATTTTCTTCTTTTCTATTTGTTGCAATAAAGGTACAAATAGTATATCAATAAAATAGACAGCTTGTTTTATATCGAATGTTTTCAGCTTAGCATTGCCTACAGTAGTTACATAACCAATTGCTTGCTTTGCATGGCTGATGGTTATTATAGTGTTGCCTTCATCCTGTGAAAATTTCAAGTTGTCTAGCCCGCACAGGTTGAACAAGGCTTGCGCAATGCCTTTTGCACGAAAAAAATCCATTGGCTTGGCTTTTTCCTGCCAGTTGTCTTCATGGTTGTTCCCGGTGATGTATAAAGCAAGATGTTCATCTTCCCTGTAACTGCCCACGCCTTTTGCATGATAGCTTTTGCCAAATTCAAACAATTGCAGGTTGGTGTTTTTGCGGTTGCTGTTGTAGGCAATACATTCCAAGCCTGTTTCCAGCATCGATGGGCGCAGCACATCCAAATCGGCACTTAGGTTGTTCATCATCTTCACCGTTCCTTCCAAAGTTGCCTCGTCAAAATACTTACTGTTGGTAATGGAATTGGTAACTATTTCATTAAAACCCTGTCCAACCAAATAGGTAGCCAATTTATCTTTCAACGCTTCTTTTTGTCCTAAGCTATTGATAGATGGCGATATCGTAATGGTGGTTGGGATTCCGATATTATCCAGGCCATCAATGCGGATCACCTCCTCTACTATATCCGCAGGCAAGCTAATATCTGGCTTACTGAATGGCACTGAAACAGATAGTTCATCTATCCCTTCCCTGTTTATATCAAAGCCTAAGGCAATCAAGATGCGTTTAACGGTATCAGGATGATAATTCTTGCCACTCAGTTTTTTCAGGTATTGGTATTTTAAACCTACCTGTGTTTTTGTTTTTGGTGCTGGGTAAATATCAATTATCTCGCTGCTGATACTGCCGCCAGCTACTTCTTTTATCAACAAGGCCGCACGTTTCAGCACATGCACGGTGTTTGAAATATCCACGCCTTTCTCAAACCGTGTAGCAGCATCTGTACGAAGGCCATGCCGCAAAGAACTTTTGCGTATGCCGGAAGAAGCAAAGCAAGCACTCTCTAAAAATATATTGGTTGTACTAGCTGTAACACCGCTATGCAACCCGCCAAATACCCCGGCAATACACATAGGCTCGCCATTGCTATTGCAAATCAACAGGTCTTCGGCAGATAGTTTCCTTTCTTTTTCGTCAAGCGTAGTGAAAAGGCTATCGGCTATTGCTTTTTTTACAATGATGCTGCCACCCTCTATTTGGTCTGCGTCAAAAGCATGTAAAGGCTGCCCTGTTTCATGGAGTATGAAGTTGGTAATATCCACCACATTGTTGATGCTCCTTAATCCAATAGCATTCAACTTGTTTTTCAACCATTCCGGCGATTCTTTCACGGTAAGATCGCTGATGGTTACCCCTGCATACCTAGGGCAGGCTGCTGTATCCTCTACCGTGACAGGGATAACCAATTGGGTATTTTCTATGGGGAAGGCATTTACAAAAGGGCTTTTTACCTTTGGCTCGCCTTTAAAATGGTGTATTAAATAAGCACATACATCTTTGGCTACCCCCAAATGGCTCATGGCATCCATGCGGTTGGGTGTAAGTCCAATCTCGTAAACGATGTCTGTGTATGTATTAAAAAAAGCTGCTGCCGGAGTGCCTGGCACTACCTCGTTGGGTAAAACCAATATTCCTTCGTGGCTGGTTCCATGGCCTATTTCATCCTCGGCACAAATCATCCCAAAACTTTCTACTCCCCTTATCTTGGCCACTTTCATGGTTAGTGGGTCGCCAGTGGATGGGTAAATGGTAGTTCCTACGGTAGCCACCACTACTTTTTGCCCTGCGGCAACATTGGCTGCCCCGCATACTACTTGTATGGGTTCGCCAGAACCGATATTTACAGTGGTTATTTTTAATTTATCTGCATTAGGGTGCGGCTCGCAAGTAAGTACTTCGCCTAACACCAACCCTTTCAAACCACCTTTGATGCTCTCGTAGGGTTCCATGCTTTCTACTTCCAAGCCAATGCTGGTAAGGATTTTAGAAAGTTTCTCGGGTTCTATTGACTCGGGCAAATATTCGCTTAACCAATTATAACTAATCGTCATTATCTACTTTATTGGATTGCAAATATAAAGGCGTAGTTAGGAGTTATGAATTATGAATTATGAATTATGAGTTGAAAGATTGTGTTTACAACTCATAATTTATAACTCCTAACTCCTAATTAAAATTCACCATTTACCCTTGCTTTTGATGCTTTTAATAGTGTGGCGGTCATATTTGTACCAAGTAAGGCAGCCATATACCAAGTGGAGGATGCCAAAGCCAAATGCCCATTCGTAAAGCCCCCACTGCATGACGAAAATATTAATCAGCCCAACAGCTATCTGCCCATAACCTACCCAAACTGCTTTGCTCTCCAAGTATTTACAGGCATTTACCAGCCCAAGTCCATAGAAAATAAGGCTGCAAGGGGTAATAAAACCATAAGCCCCCTCAGCAATTAATTTAATAATAAGTAACGCCCCTATGAATACAGGCAAGAATAAAGTAATCAATAGCCCCTTTACCGAGCTGTGCCAGATAGGCTGGTTGTTTTTTTTGTTACGCCTGTGAGTAAAGTAAAAAGAAAAGAAAAGGGCTGCAAACAAAGCAACAATAGCAATAAGGAACAATTTTTCGCCCATGTACTCGTTCATGGTAGAAGTGTATTGGCTATAGCTGCTGATAATTTCTTTCAGGTATTTTTCTTCCTTGGAGCCAACATCTATAATTTGATGGGCAGCCCAGCCTGCAGTCAAGGCGCATATGCCAACAACAATGCCGCTAAGCCCATGCAGGCTAATAAACCGGCTATTATTTTGCGTTATTTTATCCATAATATTTCTTGTGTGTATTCATTGGAAGATTGCATAATCTTCTTAAATAATATGTTTATTTAAAGGGTGGGTTTTTTACACAAAATGGATTTGGGGGATGCTAAAGCAACAGCTTGTTGGGCAATAAAATTAGCAAGATTGCTTTTGATAATATTGTTATTTGTAGTTTTTGGGTATAAAAAAAGCAAAAGTGGAAGTTAGATTTGTGTAAATGTGCAAAAAGTGGATAATCAGTGGCTGCGTCCTCAGCGTAAGGGCAGAAGATTTTCTGCCCTTACTGGTATGACTCTTTTACAATGTAATTACGCCATTGCTACGGCTGGCAGCGTAAAGTAAAAAATACTCCCTTTGCCTACCTCGCTGGTTACCCAAAACTGCCCGCCATTTTTCTCCACAAACTCCTTGCAAAGCAACAAGCCCAGGCCTGTCCCTTTTTCCTGCGAAGTGCCATTGGTAGTTATGCTTTCATGGTTTTGTATTTTTTTTAGTACATCTTCGTTTATGCCTGTGCCAGTATCTTTAATGCGTATTTCTATTGTATGGGCATTTGCTTTGACTGCTTCTATTTGTATTGTATTGCCTTTGTTGCAAAACTTAATGGCATTGCTAACGAGGTTGCGAAAAATAATTTGTACCATGTTGGGGTCTGCATAAACCTCTAATGCTTCGGGTATTGCTAGTTGCAGGTCTAGTTGTTTTTCGTTTGCTTGCTCCTGTAGCAATGCAAAAGTCGATTTGCTCGTTTCGAGGATATTTATATTGGCAGGAGTAACCACTAGGCCATTCATTTGGCTGTTTGCCCAATTAAATAAAGTAGCAACAAGGTCAGAAGCATTGTTTACCTGCTTTGTAAGCCCTGCCACCAGGGTTTCCAACTGTGCTTCCTGTATTTTTTTTCTTTGCCATAAATTCAATACTCCTTTCAGCGAATTTAAAGGGCTGCGCAAATCGTGTGATACAATAGAGAATAACTTATCCTTAAAATGGTTATTTACCTCTAATGCCTTAGCTTGTTTTTCCAGTTCTTCCTTTTGCTTGCTTATTTTCTGGTTTTTTTCATTTAAAAGCAGGTTAGATTTCTGTTTATTTGCTCTACTTATATATAAAACAACGGCAGCCAAGCAGGCTAGAATGGCCGATAGTGCAGCCAATAAGGTTTTTTGACGTGCATTCTGTAGCTCGTTCTGTGCTATAAAGTCTTTTCGTTCTTGTTCTTCTTGCCTTGCCCTTTCCTTTTTTTCATAGGCATATTTTGTTTCTAGTTCATAGGTTTTTTTTCGTGTGTCTTCATTAAACACGCTATCAGAATAGGTTTTAAATAGCTTGAAGTAGGTAAAAGCATGTGCGATGTCTTTTTTGTTTTGGTATGCACCCGCTAAAATTTCGGAGGCGTCCATGGGTTCCCTTTTTAGTTTAATGCTTTGCGCAGCCTCCAATGCTTGGCTAGCATAAAAAATGGCTGAATCGTTCCTATTTAATTTAAGGTAGCATTGACCAATAAAGACAGAGGTATTTATTTTGCCCAATTTGTCCTTTGTGCTTATATAGTAATGATAGGAAGGAGTAAAGTGCAGCAAAGCCTCCTGATAGCGCCCATTGGCAAAGTGTATATTGCCAATGGAACTATTTATAAAGGCAATAATATAGGGGTTGTTGATAGATACAGCCAATTGAAACCCTAGTTGGTTGTAGTATAAAGCACTGTCATATTGCTTTTTGTAAAAGTAGTCATCACCCAAATCGGATAGCGAACCTGCCATGTCTGGCTTACTACCCATGGAAACGTAGGTTTGGTAAGCTTTTCTGGTATACAAAAGGGCTTCGTCATATTTAGCCGTGGAGCTATAATAGATACCTAAGTTGGAATTTACTTTTGCTATCAGCCTTTTGTCCTTTATTTTTTCGGCTATAGAAAGTGACTGCTGGTAATAATTGAACATCTGCACCATATCACTCGTTAGGCGATAACTACTCGCAATTAGCCGCAGGCTTTCGGCCTGCCCTTTTAAGTAGCCTGATTGTTGCGAAAGGGACAAAGCGGTGCGGGCAAAGTAGCGCATACTATCGGCATCCAAAGAGTAATAGCCTTTAGACAATAAGCAAAGGGTAGTGATATAGACCGTGTCTTTCTGGTAGCCCTGTTGGTGTTTCAAACTGTCTACCCGTTTTTTTAACAATGGTATTTCCGTGGCTGTGCAAAACTACCAGCGTAAAAAATGAATAGCAAACTGAACGTATAAACAAAAGTCCTGATTTTCTCTGTAAGCATTATTAAGGGAGTAAAAGTTGCTGTACAATTGTAGGAAACTACTGTGTACAGCAACAGCGAAATTATGCTAAAATTTGCTTTACACAAAGGTTTAATCAAGATTGATGACGAAAATCATCCATGCTACTACAAGATGTATATGTGAGGTAGTAAGGGATATTGGAAGGCTGGATGTCATAAACAGTTGGATATGTTGCACCATTTGCTTTATTAGCTTTGGATTAATGGGTAGTTTTGGCAGGTGGGTTCATTAAAGAAGGAAACCGAACCCTGCCTTTATCAGGTGCTTATTTAGCCAATATCGTTTTCATACACTCTCCAAACTGTCTTCATACTGTTCCTATAAAGGAGCCATTTTCGATTTCTTGCTATGGTGCGCTACTAAATTCAATCCATATTATACCCTTATTTATCTTCCAATAAAAACTTGGGAGTTGGCGTACCGTTGCTTATTTGGTGCCCCCATTTTTCCAACATAGGTTGTTCAAGATGGAACTGACGGTATTCGTCTGGGCTCATGATGGGCAAGCCATAGATTACGGGATAATAACGCTTGCATGTAGGGCAGGTAAACAAGCCTTCAATAATTTCCTGGTCTGTGTTGGTAGCAAATACTTGTAGTTTCAATTCGCTTTTGTCTACTGGGCAAACCAATTTGTCTGCAAAGGATTTTTTCATGTGTATGTTGTTTAAATATGATTCAATTGAGCTAGAGCATGTTTATATGCCGATGCGGATAATGCAGGGTTTTCTGTACCCATAATGCCTGATATAACCGCGATACCATCTAGCCCTGTGTCTTTTAATAAGGGTAGGTTGTTTAAGTCTATGCCCCCAGAAAGGAAGATGGGCATTTGCGTGAAAGCCCTTGTTTTTTGTATGATGTCTCGGCTTACCAAATCGCAGGTGTTTACCGATTTGGAAGGGAAAACAGAACAGAAAGAAATATAATCCAGTTCGTTTTCCACTGCCCATTCTATCTTGCTAAAGTTGTTTCCGCAGGTAATGCCAATGATTTTATGCTTGCCCAAAGATTGTTTGAAACGGCTGAAATCAGGCGGTATTTCATCGAAATGGATGCCGTCAACCAGGCTTAGTAAACTGGTATCCTCATTGATTAATACGGGTACATTGTTTTTATGTGCAAGGTTCACAATAGAGCCAATAATTTCTGCCTTATCAACCCCCTCTTTAAAATAGTTCCATATCTGTATGATATCTACCCCTCCTTGCAAAGCCGCCGCTACTTTTTCTACTAAAATAGGTAAGGGCATGGATGGGTCAATCACTAGATAAAGCCCTTGTTTTATGGTGAAATGTTGTTTGTCCATGGGAGTTTTACGTTGAAAGTTGTACGTTTTAAGTTTTACGTTGTACGTTATACGTTTTACGTTAAGTATTATTTCCAGCCTTCGGCAAAGGCATTGTAAAAGGTGTCCCAATAGGCATCCAAGCCCGGATGGGTAAGGGGCTGCTTTTTATCGTCATTGGACAACAGTATCTTCCCCTCGGTATTTTCTGTAAAATGCCCAACTACTACTGCTTCAATATTCTTTTCCTGCAAGCGATTTAAAACATTCCCTGCTGTTTCTGCCTTTGCTGCAATAATAATGGAACCCGCACCCACTACATACCTTGGGTCAAGGTGGAAAATGTTGCAGATGCTTTTTTGTACTTCACCCACGGGTATTTTATCATTGTCTACCATTACACCACAATTGGCTGCCGTAGCCATTTCGTAAATAGCCCCCAATACACCGCCTTCGGTTACATCGTGCATGGCAGTTACTTCGGTGCAACCCTCGGATGCAAGTGCTGCGACCAATCCATCCTGCAAGGAAGATGTTTGGTAAAATGCCTCGCAGCCTTGCTGCCAAACTTCTTTTCCTGCTTTTGCCGTCACGGTTTCGGGGAAACTCATCGCCAATACGGAACTAGCCGTTAATGCCGCACTTTTGGTAACAATAATCATATTGCCCGCTTTCGCTTTGTTGCTAGTCAATATAGAAGTTTCGGGAGCTACCGTTATCATGGTGCCACCACCCGCAACGGTAGAGTTTTGACCCACCACTTGCCCGGTATGCCCTCCTGTAATGGCAATGCCTATTTCCTCGCAATAACCATGTACATGTTGCCAGTATTCTTTGAATTGCGCTGTATTTACGGTGGTGGGAAGATTCAATACAAACTGGGCGTACATGGGTGCAAAGCCAGTAGTAACCATATCATTTGCCAATATTTGCACAGATAACCATGCCGATTCCCGCAAACCCAAGGATGGTATCAGGGTAAGCGGGTCGCTGGTTAGTGCCATAGCCATGCCGCCGGGTAGTTGTATAACTGAAACATCTACCCCATATTGGGAGCCAACTAATACTTCTGGCCTTTGCTTGCCACAATTGGGGAAGATGACTTCGCTGAAGAAGCCTTCCTGTATTTTACCTGCATCGGGGAAAGAGGACATGGGTTTAAGTTGTAAGTGGTAAGTAATAAGTGGTAAGTGAGGCAAGGAGGCAAACAGTTATAAAAAAAGGCAAAGAGTGGAAGATGGACGCGAAACGTAGTGCCAGAAAAACTCATAATTTATAATTCATAACTCTCTTTGCCTCTTTGCCTGCTAATTAAACTTTACATGCAATCCAAAGAAATCGCCATAGGGCACGCTCCATTGTTGTACGGGAAACCACTTGGGTAAGCCTGTGCAACTCCATTCAATGGTATAATCCATGCCAGCAAGTGCTTCGTGGATAAGGGCAATCAATATTTCAGGGGTATAAAATGTGGCCGTTACATAAAACGGGTTCTTGCCAAAAAATTGTTGCACCCGCCTGCGGACAAACTTGGTGGTATTCCTGTTCATCATCCCGAAAACAATACCATATTTACCCACCCGGGCAGCCTCACGTATTACTTTTACCGGATCTTTGTAGTATTCGAATGTGGTAATGAAGGCTAGTGCATCAAATGCACCATCCCTAAAAGGCATATGGTGGCTGTCTGCCAAAACCAAGTCACCACCAAATAAATGCACCCCTTGCCCCAACATAAAAGGCGATAAATCGGCACCGGTAGCATCTATGCCAATATCTTTCCACCAACGGGTAAAGCGGGTAGTTCCGCAACCATATTCCAACAGGGTTTTTACACGGGTATCTTTTAATATCAGCTCGCCAATTACTTTCTTTTGCCATACTTCGGCACGTTTGTAGCGGCCTTCGTACCACTGTTCGTAAGTGTCGGTATGCTCTCTGTTAAAGAACCACTCCTGCCTATCTTGCCAGTTTTGCAGGTGGTTGGTCATCATTTCAAACTTCATGGTATAGGTTTTAAAGGTGATGAACTTCCCGAAAGTTTAAAACTTTCGGGAAGTTGAAAAGGCTACAACTTTATATTCAGCCCAACCATATAGTTGGTGCCTGCCATTGGGAAATAATAATTGCCATTGGTATAATACCCGCTATAAACAGCGGGATAAGTAGCCCCATTTGGTTCGTACAACCTATTTAACACATTGTTTACCTGCGCAATCAAGTTGCATTCTTTTATTATTTTCCCTTTCAGGGTAATAATAGCACGGATATCCTGTGTGTAATAATCGCCTAGGCTGCGGTCTTTGTTTTGCGTATTATCCATATACTGCCTGCCAACATATTTACTCAGTAAGCTTAATTCTAGATGTTTGCAAGGCAATATGTTGATAGTTGCTGCCGCAATCTTATTAGGCGAAAAGGAGATATTGGTATTTGAGTGCTGTACTACAGAATCCCCAACTACGTTGTAGTTGTCATCATAACTATAAATATGCTCTGTAAACGCTTTTATTTTATTGCTGCTCAATGTAATATTCCCACTAGCATTTAGCCAATTGTTGATGATAATGCTACCTTGTAATTCTATACCAGCACGGTGGCTATTGGGTGTATTTGACCTTATGGCAAGACCTACATCATCCAATTTTCCAGTCAATACCAATTGGTCTTTGTAATTCATATAATAGAAAGTAGCACCGTAGGCATAGGTGTGGTTTTTTTTCTCTACACCTAGTTCAAGGTCGTTCAGGCGTTCTGGTTTTGGGTCGTTGCCTGCAATGGCATTTTCAAAATCGGTACGGTTGGGTTCTTTATTGGCAACTGCATAGCTGGCATATACCTGCCATCCTTTATGGTTGTAACTAATGCCTAGTTTAGGATTGAAGAAATTAAATTCCTTGCTCACCAATCTAGTAGGGTCACTATCAAATCCATTCATCCTATGGAATACGTATTTGTATTGGGCATCGGCATAAAATTGTAATTGGTTAGTCAATTGATGTTCCCATTTAGCATAAATATTTGCATCGCCTTTCAAAGCTTGGTTGTTGTACCACTGGTAGTCTTTTTCAACACCTCCATTTTGTGCCCAAATCACATTGCCATAGTGCCCGCCTTCATAGCGGCTCCAGCCACCACCTAGTATTATTTGGTCTTTTTCTGTTTTATATTGCAATGAACCAATTTGCCCATAGAATTTATTGTTCAACCATTTTTGCCTTACGAAATCAGATTGGGTAATGGTATCTGTTCCAATAATATGGTTAGGTAGACCATAGCTAGCATAATAACCACTATTATCATACTCTTCGTAATAGCCTTTTCCAGGTGTAAAGAAAAAAGCAGTGCTAAAGGATAAGCGTTTGCTTAATGCGGTATTAAAAAACAACTGATACTGGTTTTGCAGGTAATTATCTGTTTGGTTAGGGTAGAAAGTGCCATTGCTTTTCGCTCCTTCAGGATTGTCGGTTCTATGCGTTGCCAATGAATCTTGGGCAACACCATACCAAGCTTGGTAAGTTTTTTCTGTGCCAGAAAAGATATTCAGCCTTATAGAGGTGCTTTTATTGATATAAGCTGCAGAAATAGCGAAAGATTGCAAGTTACTAGCAGCCCTGTCTATATACCCATCGCTTACAACCCTGCTGAGGCGTGCATCAAACGTAAAATGGTTATTAATTAAGCCCGAGCCAACCTTTACAGTATTTTTAATGGTATTGAAAGAACCATAGCTATTATTGATTTCTGCATAGGCTTTTTCATTGAACTCATTGGTTTGTAGGTTGATGCCCGCACCAAAAGCACCTGTTCCATTGGACGATGTGCCCACACCTCTTTGTATCTGGATAGAATTAAGGGAGGATGTAAAGTCTGGCATATCTACAAAATAAACCCCTTGGTCTTCCGCATCATTGTACGGGATGCCATTGATGGTAACATTAGTGCGCTGTGCATCTACACCCCTAATGGAAACACGGGTATACCCTACGCCATTGCCCGCATCGGATGCAATAACTGTAGAAGGTGTTTGGTTCAACATAAAAGGCAAGTCTTGACCCAAGTTGGTTTTGGCCAACTGGTTTTTGCCCAAATTGGTTTTGGTAAAAGGCGATTTGTCACTTGCCCGTAAAGACTTTACTTCCAATGCCTGCAAGAAAAGTGGGCTACTTTTCAGTTTAATGACGATAGTATTGTTTGTTGGGATATCGATTGTTTCTACACTTTCCATATAACCAACACTGCTGGCTACAATAACATAATGCCCCTTGGCTAATTTGATGAATTTGAACTGACCGTTTTCATCGGCTATGGCAATAGTATTGCCTAGTTGCAAACTGGCGGATGGCACAGGTTTCTGTGTTGCCCAGTCAATTACTTGTCCGCTAACGGAAGTTTTCTGTGTTTTTTGTGCAATGGAAAAAAGGCAGGTGAGTGTCACGGCCAATGTTCCCAATAATTGTTTCATTTCTTTTTGTTTAAAAGTTTGAAAAATTTGGGAACAGAATAATAAAGTAGCTAAGAGGAGAGGAACGTTTTACAGTAAAATTTGTACGCCTTCCCTTCGCAGGCATTACCCTGTTCAGGTTCTACGGGTATTATCTCAGCTTTTTCAGTGTGGGATCCACACACCAAAAATTAGCACCCCGAGGAATTATCGGCAAAGTAAATGGATTTTTGAGTAAATATTTGTAACATAATTTCAAGTTGACCGTTATAACAAGAAAGAAGGATAGTTATGAAGAAGTTTTTAGTGCCAATATTAATTGCTTTTGCAACAACAAGCTGCATGGGGCAAAATGAAAAAAACATTGTGTATGATGCCAATGCCGTGGCAAGGGTTGCAAAAAATTTCCATGAAGTAGAAGTTTCTGGTGCTATAGACCTGTACCTATCCCAAGGCAATGAGGAAGCCGTGGCCGTAAGCGGCTCATCCAGCGAAATTGCTGCTAAAATAAAAACAGAAGTGAAAAATGGAGTATTGAAAATATATTTCGACAACCAAGGCAGTGGCTGGAAAAGCTGGGGTAATGCCAAAATGAAAGCCTATGTAACTTTCAAGAACCTAAATAGGATAGAAGCATCGGGAGCCTGTAACGTAAAAGCCCCACAAACAATAAAAGCGGCCGACCTAAAAATAGAAATGTCTGGCGCCAGCGATTTTGTAGGCGATATTGTTGCTAGTAATTTAAAACTAGATGCAAGCGGTGCATCGAATATGAAAGTGTCTGGAATGGCATCGGATGTTACCATAGATGCAAGCGGGGCATCTTCCATAAAAGGGTACGAACTGAAAACAGCTATGTGCAAAATAGACGCTAGTGGCGCAGCCAGTGTACGCATAAGGGTAAACAAAGAACTAACTGCCGAGGCAAGTGGTGGCAGCTGCGTGTATTACAAAGGCGATGGCGTAATTAAATACATGGACGCTAGTGGCGGTGCTTCAATAAAAAAGAAGGCAGAGGGGGAGTAAAGTGGTAAGTAATAAGTCATAAGGTTTATGATTTGGCAACTTTTGAAAAGTTGCCAAATATTATAGTGCAAAGCGGAAATTTTCATGTAACCTAAACAACTTCGCAGCCAGTTTTCTTGTAAAATTCATTGGCTTTTAAAATATTTATTCTTTGTTACCAAAAAAATCCTTACATTTACACCCCAAACAAATCGCGAGGTAGAGCAGCGGTAGCTCGTCGGGCTCATAACCCGAAGGTCATAGGTTCGAACCCTATCCTCGCAACTTTAGGAAGAGCCTTCGGAAGAAGGCTTTTTTTATTTCTAGCAGTTGATATATATTTGAGCGTATAAACTGTACATAAAAAAGACATTTTAAGCAGGTAATACTTTTCTTTTTTCTCCTTGGTGCTGCTTTCTGTCTTTGCCCCTTTGTGGCAAAAAATAACATTAAATTGCAAACATGAAAGCAGGCTTTGTAAACATTTTTGGCAAACCCAACGCAGGCAAAAGCACATTGCTCAATGCGTTGATGGGGGAGAAAATGGCCATCGTGTCGCCTAAAGTGCAAACGACTAGGCACCGCATCAAGGCATTTTTGAACAAGCCGGGCGAATACCAAATTATATTTTCCGACACCCCTGGCATTATAGAAGCGAAGTACAAGCTGCACGAAAAAATGATGCACGCCGTGAAAGGCGCATTGGAAGACGCAGATTTGGCATTGCTGATACTGGATGTTAATGATGGCTTGCAAGAATGCGATGCCATTTTCCAAGCATTGAAACTAAAAGTACCTTGCTTGGTGGTGCTAAATAAAATAGACATTGCCCAAAACGGAAAGATTGCAGAGGCAGAGGCTTTTTTTAAAGACAAGCCTTATTGCAAGCAAACCATACGCATATCTGCCTTGCAGAAAAACCATTTGCAAAAATTATTGGCTGCTATTTTGGAAGGCTTGCCAGAAGGCGTGCCTTTTTATAGCGAGGATGATTTGAGCGACTTGCCTACCCGTTTCTTTGTAAGTGAAATCATCAGGGAGAAGATATACGAATTATTTGGCGATGAAATACCTTACCATACTGCCGTGTTGATCAATGAATACAAGGAGAAAGACTCCTTGACCAAGATACAGGCAGACATTATCGTGAACCGTGATACACAAAAATCTATCATTATTGGCGATAAAGGAAGCATGGTGAAGAAAATAGGTACGGCAGCCCGCTTAGATATTGAGGCATTCATACAGCAAAAAGTTTTTTTGGAACTGTTTGTAAAAGTGAGGCCTAAATGGCGGGACAACGATTTGAAGTTGAAGGAATACGGATACCATTAGAGAATTAGGAATTAAGAATTATAAATTAGGAATTAGTAGCCCAATTAAGAGAAGGGCTTAATTTTAATCAGAAGTCAGTCTTTAATACTCCTTTAGGGGATAGAGGCAAAATATAAAAATCATGGGTGGATATACAATAGCAATAGCAGGCAGACCCAACGTGGGCAAGAGTACTTTGTTCAACCGTTTGTTGGAACAGCGTAAAGCTATTGTGGACGATGTAAGCGGCGTAACCCGTGACAGGCAATATGGCGTTGCAGACTGGAACGGTAAATTGTTCAACCTGATAGACACGGGAGGCTTTGTACCAAACAGTGCCGATATTTTTGAAACAGAGATACGGAAACAGGTAAAAATAGCCATTGAGGAAGCTAATGCCATCATATTCATGGTAGATGTTACAACTGGCATTACAGAGCTTGACGAGTCTATGGCCGATTTGCTCCGCCGCAGCACGAAGCCTGTTTACCTAGTGGTTAACAAGGTAGATAATGGCCAACGCAACCTAGATGCCACCGAGTTTTACAGCCTTGGCTTTGATGTGTTATACACGGTTAGTTGCCTTAGCGGTACTGGTACTGGTGAATTGCTAGATGCCCTAGTAGAGCCAATAACGCAGGAAGACGTGGATGCTGCTCTAAATGAAGTAGAACTGCCAAAATTTGCCATCATGGGGCAGCCCAATGCGGGTAAGTCTTCCTTGTTGAACGCCATGGTAGGCGAGGAAAGGACAATCGTAAGCGAAATTGCAGGCACCACAAGGGATACGATACATACGCACTACAACCTTTTCCAAAAGGAATTTATACTGATAGATACCGCCGGGCTAAGAAAAAAATCGAAGGAAAAGGAAGATTTGGAGTTCTACTCTGTAATACGTGCTATTAGAGCAATGGACGAGGCCGATGTTTGCTTGTTGGTAATTGATGCAGTGAACGGCATTACTGCGCAAGACGTTAGCATATTCAGCCTTGCAACCCGTAAAGGCAAGGGTGTAGTGGTATTAGTAAACAAATGGGATTTGGTAGAGAAATCTACCAATACAGCCCGTGATTATGAAAAATTGTTGAAACAAAAAATAGCGCCTTTTACAGACGTGCCAGTAATTTTCATTTCTGCCAAAGACAAGACAAGGGTTTTTAAAGTAATAGAAACGGCGTTGGAGGTTTATGAAAGCAAGAAACGCCGTATAGCTACTTCAAAATTGAATGAAGTAATGCTAAAGGCAATTGAAAGCTATCAGGCCCCGGTGGTGAGAGGCAATTTGGTGAAGATAAAATATGTAACCCAGATCCCTACACACGTGCCTTCTTTTGCTTTTTTTACCAATTACCCAGATGATATTAAAATGGCATACAAAAATTACTTGGAAAACCAGTTGCGGCAGCATTTTGACTTTAAAGGCGTGCCAATAAGGATATTCTTTAGGAAAAAATAAGTATATAAAAAATTTGGCTGTTTCGATTGTACGCTTATATTTGCACACTAATTATAAAAGTTAATTAAAAATTACAATGAAAAAATTATTCGCAATCCTTTCTTTAGCAGTTGTATTTGCTGCTTGTGGTAGTGGTGAAAACAAAGCCGCTGCTGTTGATTCAACTAAAATCGCTGATTCTATCAAAATGGCTGCTGCTGCTGATTCTGCTGCAAAAGCTGCTGCTGATACTACCAAGAAAGCAGTTGATTCTACTAAAAAAGCTGTAACTGATTCTGCTAAAAAAATGTAATTTTTTAAGTATTTTCATCTTATTAAGGGCTGCCTCCAAAAGAGGCAGCTTTTTTTGTGCCTATGTTGAAAATAAAGATTAATTTATTGCTGAAGTCCATAATCTACTTCCTATCAGAATGCCCCAAGCTTTTCCCGGGGTTCACCTCGTCCCTTATCAATTGCTTCAATGCTTTTATGTCTATAAAGCCTCCTGCTTCTTTGCGGTCAAATGTTTGCTGACCATCAATGTAAATGGCAAACTTGCCACTTGTTTCGCTGGGTTGCAATAATACGCCATGTAGGTCTTCCTCAAACGTAGTTAATATTTCTTGCGCCATGTATGCAGCCCTTAGCAGCCAGTTGCATTTTGGGCAATATTCTATAGTGATGGTAGGCTTCATTTTTTTTGTTTTAAGTTCTATGTTTTGAGTTTTAATTTAGGGGGATTTTATATTTTAAGTTTTGGTTTTTGGGTATGTTCATGTTAAAATAGAAAACGCTAACCCTGAAAGGGCTAGCGTTTTGCTTTATGAAACTTAGAACTTAAAACACAAAACTTAAAACAAAGAAAATTATTCCGTTATTGCCGCAATCCCTGGCAAAACCTTCCCTTCAAAATATTCCAGCATGGCACCACCGCCGGTGCTTACATAGCTTACTTTGTCTGCAAAGCCAAATTGGTTCACAGCAGCAACGCTGTCGCCCCCGCCTACTAAACTAAATGCCCCATGGGCAGTAGCTTCTGTTACGGCAATGGCAATAGCCTTGGTGCCGTGTTGGAATTTTTCCATTTCAAACACCCCCATTGGCCCGTTCCACAAAATGGTTTTAGAGCGTTTAATCACATTGGCAAACTGCTCTGCTGCGTTTGGCCCAATGTCTAGCCCCATCCAGCCATCAGGAATTTGGTTGCTTGGTGCGGTAGATGTATTGGCATCGGCAGCAAAATTGTCTGCAACAATGCTATCGCTTGGCAGGTGTATGCATACGCCTTTGGCTTCTGCTTTTTTCAATAGGTCAAGCGCCATTTCCAGGCGGTCGTCTTCGCAAAGGCTTTTTCCAATATGGCCACCTTCTGCTTTCATGAATGTATAAGCCATGCCCCCGCCAATAATAATATCGGTAGCCCTTTCCAGCAGGTTTTCAATAATCAATATTTTGTCAGACACTTTTGCACCGCCTATAATGGCCGTGAATGGTTTTTCGCTTTCGTGCATTACTTTTTCTGCACTGGCTACCTCGCTGTTCATCAGCAAGCCAAACATTTTGCTATCGGCTGCAAAGTATTTGGCTATCACTGCCGTGCTGGCATGTGCCCTGTGGGCGGTGCCAAACGCATCGTTTACATATACATCCCCTAGTTTGCTTAGTTTTTCTGCAAAGGCTTCGTCGCCAGCTTCTTCTTCTTTGTAAAAACGTAGGTTTTCCAGCAGCAACACATCGCCTGGCTGTAGGCCAGCGGCCAGTTCCACTGCAGATTCGCCAATGCAATCGTCTGCAAACTGCACGTCAATCCCGCCAAGCAACTCGCTTAGGTGCATCACGATGTGTTTTAAGGAATATTTCTCCTCTGGCCCGCCCTTTGGCCTACCTAGATGGCTCATCAAGATAACACTGCCGCCATCTTTCAATATTTTTTCTATGGTTGGGATGGCAGCCCGCATCCTGTTGTCGTCGGTAATGGCAAGGGTTTGCTTATCTAATGGCACATTAAAATCCACACGGATCAATGCTTTCTGCCCCGAAAAATTGTGACCTGAAAATTTGCTCATGTTTTAAACGTTTATTTCTATTAAGGTTTGATTTGTGTTTGTAAAATATTTAAGTCTCAAATGTAAAGTAAAAATACAAAGCACAATAAATAATGAAATTGTTTGCGTTATTGATTGTATGTTTTGTTTTTCAGCGTACAAAAATATAAGGCATAATGATTTTTTGTTTGGAAATACGAGTAATAAAGTAAATATTTGTGATCGTGGTATAATAAAAAGAGGTCTAACGAAATTAATATGGCAATATACAAACTTGGTCAGCAGCTTGAATTTATTAAAGAACTCCAATTTAAATTTGAAAAGGACATTCAGAATATTGTAGAAAAAAACTTAAACTCGCTCTTGAGTCTTGACTTTATAAGAACAGAGTTTGCATTAAATAACTTTCGTATTGACACATTAGCTTTCGACAGGGAAAATAAATCATTTGTTATAATTGAATATAAACGGGATAAAAATTTCAGCGTAATTGACCAAGGCTACGCATATCTCTCATTAATGCTAAACAATAAAGCAGATTTTATCCTTGAATTCAATGAAAGCCAGCAGACAACCTTAAAAAGAAACGATGTTGATTGGACTCAATCTAAAGTGCTTTTTGTTTCCCCGTTCTTCACCAACTACCAAAGGGAGGCTATTAACTTTAAAGACTTGCCTATTGAACTTTATGAAATAAAAAGGTTTCAAAATGATACAATTTCGTTTGAACAAATTCAAAAAACTTCTGCGAAAGAAAGCATAAAAACGATTTCTAGAAATGATGAAATTGTTGAAACTGTGAGTAAAGAAGTTAAAGTATTTACTGAACAAGACCATTTACAGAAAGTGGACTTTGAAACCAGAGAATTATATGAACAAGTTAAAGAAAGACTTATTGGACTGGACGATAATGTAACAACCCAACCTAAAAAGCAAACCATTGGCTTTAAAGTGAATAATAATATTTTCTGTGATATTGTTTTGCAAGGAAAAGGCCTGAAAGTATATGTTAACCTTAAAAGTGGCGATTTGCAAGACCAAAAAAGGATTGCCAGAGATGTGTCAAATGTTGGGCATTGGGGCAATGGTTCATATGAAATTAAACTTAGTGACTTAGATGATATAGATTATGTGTTAAGCTTATTAAAACAGTCGCTAAGAAAAAATAAAGAATAAACCAATTTAGTCATCGTACGAATGGTTATAGCTATTACCACACAGTAAATTGCGGTAATGTAGCTAGTATGAAAAAGAGTTCTAATTTTTAATTCTACCAATTTTGTTTTCGATATGTTTGGGTTGGATAAATATGACTACATAGTAAATACAAATTTTACAGATTATGCCTTTCAAAGCCAAGGGCCAAATGGAACAATAGAAAAAATAGCCCGTTTCTCTTTGATTGATATTGGTCTTTATAATTTTGGGTTTGGCGACTACAATCCGCTTACAGGTAAAGTAACCGATACTATTACAAGTAACAATAAGGATGTTGATAAAATAATGGGCACTGTCGGCAGTATTATATTTGACTTTACCACTGTGTACTATAATGCGGAAATATTGGTTCAAGGTACTACACCTGCAAGAACTCGTCTATATCAAGCACAAATTGGCAAACACTGGGAAAGTATAAACATTATCTTTGAAGTAATGGGATTTAAAGAAGGTAAATGGACGTATTTTGAAAAAGGGGTTAACTATGAAGCATTTACAGGATGGCGTAAAAATAATTTTTCTGAAATAAATTAAGATTATCTATAAACAAGTTATTTTTGTGCTATGGTAAACCAACCCAAAAAATACCAATCGCCACCTTTAAAACAAATAATAAAGGTAGATCCTGAAATGAAAGATTTTGGGGAGCAGCCTTTTTTTATTGATAAGTTGGAGAAAGCAAAAGCCTTTCTAAAAAAGGCGGGGAGGCCTATGCGTGTCCCTCAAAAGCAAAACTAAAAATCCATGCCTTTAAATTTCATCAGCTATCCAGTTGTTTTAAGCCATCCCATTCCACTCTCCCTACCCACCCAGCAACAAAAAAATAGCCAACCTTTTATGGAAATCGAGGTTTAGCTGCTTCCATTGCTTGATGGTTTTTGTTTGTATGGTTTCCGATGGTGCAGTTATGTCCACGGCAATACAAAGCAGGGTTGTTTCTTTGCAGGTTTGCAGCAGTTCCTTTATCAATGGGTTGTTGCGGTAAGGGGTTTCTATAAATATCTCCGTGCAGTTGCTTTTCAAGGAGCTGGCTTCCAATGCTTTTATTGCGTTTTTCCTTTCCATATTATCCACAGGCAGGTAGCCATTAAACCTAAATTGTTGCCCGTTCATGCCACTTGCCATTAACGCCAGCAAAATAGAACTGGGCCCCACCAATGGTTTTACAGGCGCGCCCATTTGCTGGGCTTTGTTTACCAATACTTGCCCTGGGTCTGCAATGCCGGGGCAGCCAGCCTCGCTGATGATGCCAATGTTTTGCCCCAGTAGCACATGCTTGGCAAAGGCTTGCAATACTTGGTCTTCCGCTTTGTGTATGGTGTACCATTGGTAGTCGTCAATCACCATTTCCTTCCACAAACGTTTCAGGTAGCGGCGGGCTGTTTTTTCATTCTCCACAAAAAAAACAGTGGATTGCTTCACAGCATCCAATATATAGGCAGGGATAGTTTCAATAGCATCTTCGTGCAGGAAAATAGGGATAAGATAGACCACTGATTAAATGATTTGCGTGATTAAAGCCCTTGACTTAAATGTAGGATGTTCAAGATAAGGAATACTGCTTAGTATGGTTTTAAGCCAAGATTTAACCACAAAGCACACAAAGTTTTTCGCAAAGCTAAATATTAAGGGTTAATGTTTCTAAGTTATATAACTAGAGAGTATAGCCCCTCGTGCATATTTATTTAAGCAGTTATTTGGCAGGCAGGTGGACAAAAAAATAATGCCGTAGACATGACCGATATTGTAGCCCCCGATTTCAATCGGGGGAATTATAACACAATAAACCTCTTCTTCTTTCCTTCGTGCCACTTTGAACCTTCGTGTCTTCGTGGCAAAAAAAGAGGAAATAATTTACTCCTTCACCACGGCACTTTCAATCCCTTCGTCCCTCACGGCAATCAAGCTAATGGTTGCTGCCACTACAGAATAGGTAGGTGCTAGCACCCAGCCCACCACCGGGATTAAGTGCATGGCATAAAAAACCATCCCGTTGCCAATTGCCAGCCCCTTGTGCCGCCCAATAAAGGCAATGCTTTCGCTGGTGCTTTTGTGGTTGCGCTCCATGCTATAGTCCAGCATCGAAAAGCCATAGTAATAACATTCTATCAACACCGCCATAAAAGGCGTAAGCCAGCCAGCAATGGGTATGGGGCTTACAATAAAGATAGACAATTCATAAACCGACTGCCAAACCACGTTGCGGCTGGCGATGCGTGTGCCCCTGAAAATATCTTTTACCAGTTGCAACGGGCTGAAAGGGTATATCACCCCTTCCATGATGGCTTCTGTTTTTTCACTTAAAAAAGAGAAAATGGGCGACCCAATAACCAAGAAAATATATTTGAACAACGAAAAATAAAACAACATCATAATCAGCCATATCATCAGGCTGCCGAGCGTGAACAGGAAGCCGAGGAAACCGTTGTTCATTTTATCCAGCCATGTCTTCAAGCCAGTTTCCAAGCTCAGCCATTCTATGAAATTGTTGCAGGTATGCCCAAAATAATACATGCTCACCATAAACAACAGGGCATACAATATGCCCGGTACAAGTATCCATTTCCATAGCTTGTACTTTTTTATAAATTGATGGGCCTTATAATAAGCCTGAAAGGCAATAATAATTTCTTTTAGCACTGTTTATCTGGGTTATATTAGCACCGGGTACACAAAGTTTTTCGCTTTGCCCCTCTCCTTTGTTCCTGCCCTCTGTCCTATGTTCCTTCTCCCTCTTCTTTGGAGAGGGTTGGGGTGAGGTAGGAGTGAGGTTGGGGTTGGGGTGAGGTAACACTTTACAAGCGAAAAACTTATATGCCCCTTAGCGTGTGCAAAGTACTTCATTTCATTTACACCACTACCAAAGAATAGATATGCGGCAAGCATGGCAGCAGCTACCCAACACATTTTTCCAGCAGCAAAACGTATTGCTGGTAGCAAGGGGATTGATTGGGAAAATATTGATTACGCAATTCAACGGTCTTCTAACCGCTGGCAGGATCGTGGAAACTGAAGCCTACAACGGTATTATAGACAAGGCATCGCATAGCTACAATGGCAGGCGGACGAACCGCACAGAGGTAATGTATGCCGCAGGTGGGGTAAGCTATGTGTACCTCTGCTATGGCATCCACCACCTGTTTAATATTGTAACTGGCATAAAAGATACACCCCATGCCGTTCTGATAAGGGCAGTAGAACCCTTAGTAGGTATTGACATAATGCTAGCAAGGGTAAACAAAAACAAAGCCGATGCCACCCTCACCAAAGGGCCGGGAAATGTTTCCAAGGCATTGGGCATATCTACCCTTCATAGTGGCTCTGAAATGGGGAATGAAATATTTGTGGCCGATGATGGCTTTGCCCATAGAGAATCGGACATTATAGCTACGCCAAGGATAGGCGTGGACTATGCTGGTGAAGATGCTTTGCTACCCTATAGGTTTATAGTAAGGGGGAATAAATATGTGAGTGGGAAGAAGGCCTAGGTAGCCTCTTTATAATACGCCATCTTCTTACTAGGAAAAGGGGGTAATTCCATCGGAAAACGGCCTAATTGTAAGGGCAGAAAATCTTCTGCCTCTACGCTGTGGTCTCCCCGTTAGCACGCAAGGCTAAAATAAAAAACCATCGCAGGAACGCTACCTTTGGTACCTGCTCTTCGTTCTCATTTCCCCCATCATGGGGGCATTTTTGGATACTCATGGGGGCATATTTCCCCCATATAGGATTGTTCTTTTGCACGGAGCCAAAATCAATACCAACTTTGTAGTAAATGGCCTTTGTTTTCGTTGTTATACCAGTGTCTAGCCTACCCTAAGTTAGCTTCCCCGTAGTGCTAATTTTTAACATACAAAAAAAAGTCATGATAGTTTACATCCATACTCAAAAAACACCGAAAAAGTACGCACTTTTCTGCGGGAATCACTCACAAAATATGCACAAAACACTCAAAAAAGAACCACTTTTCACTCACAAAACACGCACTCTTAAAAAGTATAAAATACTGTATTTCAATGAGTTATGGTGCAAAAAAGTCTCAAAATTGAATTTAGGGTGCCAAATGCCAACCAAACCATGCGGGCAATGCCCCTGAAAATGGGCTATAAGTTTTGGATTTTGCCCCTATCAAGTTTGCAAGAAATGATAGGTTGCCATTCTCCAGCAGCCCAAAAAAGAATGAGCCCAACTTTCAGCCTTTGAGTCTTAAAAGCAATTTTTATCTTAATTTACAATATTCCTTTTAATCATTCGTCTGCCTTTAATACGATGGAGGCAGCACTTACATTAACGGCTAGGATGGCAGAAGAGCAGAAACGCAATATCTCACAAATCATCGGCGACTATAGCAAGCGCTTGCTTGGCTTTATCCGGAAAAGGGTAGCCAACGAAGCCGATGCCGAGGATATTTTGCAGGATGTGTTTTACCAGCTTGCCGACAATGCCCAACCCATTGAACAATTGACTGCCTGGCTGTTTAGGGTGGCGCGCAACCGCATTACAGACGTAAAGCGCAAGCACAAGCCCGAATTACTAGACGATTTGTATGACGATACAGATGATGAAAATATGCTTGGCTGGGCAGAACTGCTGGCCGAAAAAGACAACACGCCAGAAACGGCTTACTTAAGGAGCCTGTTTTGGGAAACCCTCAATACTGCATTGGACGAACTGCCGGCAGAACAAAAACAAGTATTCGTACTAAATGAGTTGGAGGGTGTGCCTTTTAAGGAAATAGCAGCGCAAACGGGCGAAACGGTAAACACTTTGCTGTCTAGGAAAAGGTATGCTGTATTGCATTTGAGGGACAGGCTGCAGGTGCTGCACGACGAATTAATCAATTATTAAAAACAATTTTATGAAACATTTTTGGGTAAGGAAAATAGTAGGATGCGTAGCCATGGTGGCTATAGGCATACCCTTGCTGGGCTTTGTGGTAATGAGCCTTTGGAACAATATATTGGTAGCAGTAATAGGTGTAAAAGCCATTACATTTTTACAAGCACTGGGCATATTTGTATTAAGTAAAATATTGTTTGGTGGCTTTAAAAGAGGCGGCGGCGGCTTTGGCCGGGGCCGCACGGAAATGAAAGAAAAATGGCTAAACATGACCCCAGAAGAAAGGGAACAGTTTAAAAACGACTGGAGAAGCCGATGCAGGAGCTGGAAAAATAATTAGGAATTTGCGACTTGGACTTTACTGCTTATTCCTGATGACTTACCACTTATCACTTACCACTTACGACTTATTATGAATATCTTCATTTTTAAAACAGACATCACAGAAATGAAACAGGTGCGCAAGGTTGCCCCTGTGCTGCGTGCCATGAAAGACATCCTGAAATGGAACTTCGACCTGCACGATAGCGACAATATCCTGCGCATAGAAACCCTGGCACTTGTGCCGCAACAGGTAGAACATTCGTTGCAACAGGCCGGGCATTATTGCAAGGAGTTGGAATAAGGAATATTAAGGTTTACATGTAGGGGCAGAAGAATTTCTGCCCTTACTAATTACCAATTTTCATCATTTTAACTATAAAATACCTGCCATTCCGTCAAATAACAACAGTAGGTATTAGCTTTGCTATACTATTGTTTTTAAAATAATAAAATATGAACACGAAAACACTCACGCTTATTGTAATTGCTGCGTTGGTTTTAATATTGGGTGGCTGCGGTTGCAGCAGCTACAATGGATTGGTAACTGGCGACCAAGGCACAAAACAAGCCTGGAGCAATGTGGAAACCAACTACCAGCGCCGTACCGATTTGTACAGCAGCGTTATTAAAACCATAGAAGGATCCGCTAATTTTGAAAAATCAACTTTAAAAGACGTATTGGCCGCAAGGGCAAGTGCCACGCAGGTAAGGGTTGACATTAACGACCCCGCTACTTTGGCCAAGTTCCAAGCAGCACAAGGGCAGTTGCAAAGTTCTTTTGGCAGGTTGATGGCAGTAGCCGAAGCTTATCCAGATTTAAAAACAACCCGCTCCTTCCAGGATTTCCAAACGCAAATAGAAGGAACTGAAAACCGCATTAACATTGCAAGGAAAGACTACAACGCCAGCGTGCAGGATTATAACTTGCAGGTAAAACGTTTTCCTAATAATATTTTTGCAGGTATTTTCCACTTTACAGAAAAGCCTTACTACGAAGCTGATGCTGGCAGCGATAAGGTGCCGGATATTCAGTTTAATATTAAATAGCGTGTATAATAGTGCTGCCAACCTTCAAAAAGTTGGCAACACTATTATAAAAAAAAGGTTCTTTTTTTCTTCTTTATTTCCTTTGTGCTACTTTGAGGCTTCGTGCCTTTGTGGCAGACAAAACCCTCTTCTATGTTCAATTGGTTTAAACGCAAGGCAGCCGATTTCTTTTCCCCGGAAGAGAACGACCTGATTGTTGCTGCTATTAAAGAAGCGGAGCATAGGACTAGTGGCGAGATAAGGGTGTATATTGAAAGCAAATGTACATCACCTGAACCCTTGCAAAGAGCCATAGAATTGTTTGACGATTTGGGCATATACAAAACCAAGGAACGGAATGGGGTATTGGTATATATAGCCATCAAAAGCAGGCAACTGGCCATTTATGGCGACGAAAGCATTTATAAAAAAGTAGGCAAGGAGTTTTGGGACAAAAAGGTAGCAAAAATTATCCAGTTTTTCGATGCAAAAGAATATTCCGAAGGTATTGCCACCATTGTTAAGGAAATAGGGGAGGCCTTGCACGAGCATTTCCCTTACAATAACGAAGGTGATATTAATGAACTACCCGATGATATTGTATTTGGCAAGTAAATAAGTACATGAAAAAAATCCTTTTTATATTTTTATTGCTTATTAGCTGCTGCATTGCAAATGCCCAGAAAGTAATACCAATGCCTAGCCCTGCAAGGCTAGTGGTTGACAATGCGCATGTATTGAGCGACCAAGAGCAAGCACAATTGGAACAAAAATTAGTAGCACTAGACGATAGCACATCTAACCAAATAGCTATTGTAACTGTGCCTACCCTAGGAGATGAACCCATTGAGGATGTGGCCACGGCTACTTTCAGGAGCTGGGGCATTGGCAATAAAAAAACAAACAACGGCATATTGATATTGGTGGCCGTGGATGACAGGAAAGTAAGAATAGAAGTAGGTTATGGCCTAGAAGGTGCAATACCAGATGTTACGGCAAAAGACATTATTGAAAACCATATAACTCCTAACTTTAAAGCAGGTAACTATTACAAAGGGCTAGACGAGGCCGTGGATAACCTTGCAAAAGCCGCTGTGGGTGAGTATAAGGTACAAGCACAAAAAAAAGGAAAAGGAGGAGGTAGCGGAAGCATTATTTTTATTATCATCTTGTTTATTGTATTTGCAATATTAGGTAGTAGTAGGGGCGGCGGCGGTGGCGGCGGTTTGTTTATCCCACTTTTGTTTAGTAGTGGTGGCTTTGGTGGCAGGAGCGATAGTGGAGGCAGCTTTGGAGGCGGCGGCGGCGGCTTTGGTGGGTTTGGCGGCGGTAGCAGCGGTGGCGGTGGCGCTAGTGGTGGCTGGTAGTTGTCTGAACTATGATTTATAGGATTTCGGGGATTAAAGTGAAAGTATGATATTGCTTATTACTTCTCACAACTCAAAAATGTTCAATCCCTTCTTTGCTTTGCTTAATTCCTTAGTGCTGCTTTGAGTCTTAGGAATGCGGGTTAAATAAATTAAGCAATTTTAAATTAGGCTATTTAAGAATGAAGTAACCTTGTCGAATAGCCTTTTCGTCCTATAAGTGCAACGTTTTTCTTGTCTTTAAGTAACCTATTTGCGTCTTCTCTGCGTTTAATGGCTTTGCGACCTTTGCGGTTAAACTTGCTCACTTTGTTTTGACAACATTGCTTAGTGTCTTTGTGGCTAAAACCAATTAATATATTTATGAAGTCAATTGTTTTTTCTTTCAGTTTAATGTTTGTTTTGGCGGGTGCATTCGGTCAAGCCAAACTAACACCAGGCTCTAAGTTTACCTTAACACAAGAATCAAAAATCAACACCACCACATCCATGATGGGTACAGATATGTTGATAGAATCTACCAATACTTTATATGTAGAGATAGAAATAAAAACACTTGTTAATGACAGTACGCTGGTAATTAATGGTACTGTAAAACGCATAACAGGTCATTTTAGTGTTATGGGGCAAGACCAAAATTTCGATAGTGATGATAAGTCAACTGCCACTAGCCCCCAATTGGCACCTTTATTAAAAAACTTGAATAAACAAGAAGAATTTACCATTATTAATGGAAAGATAAAAGGAACTGGCAACCAAATGGACGATGCAATGGGGGCTGTTGCCCAGGCTTTGACTGGAGGTGGCGGTGCTTCGGCAAGTGGGTTTGTTGGGCAATTGTTTGTCCCCTTGGCTGCGAAGAACAAGAATCTTGGCGACAAATGGACTACTGATGAAAAAAGCAGCGATGGCAATATGAAAATGGTGTCTATTTTTACCATTACAAAACTAACGGGCGATGAAATAGAAATTACCGCAAACGTAGGTACTTCATTTGTAGGCAGTATCCATGTAATGGAAATGGACATGAAGCAAAATATGTCTGGCATTACCACTTCTGTTTTTACATACAACCAAAAAACAGGCGTGCTGAAAGCTGGCAATTCAACTATATCATCCAATGGAACCGCCGAGGTAATGGGTAACAGCCTGCCCATGAACATAAAAGGCACAACCACAGTATCGGTGCAATAGTTTCTATTCTTTTTTTCTTTGTGCTGCTTCGAGCCTTGGTGTCTTTGTGGCAAAAAAACTTCTTTCCCTTGGAGTCTTTGTGGCAAAATTAGCTTTCTGGCGCAAATAACAAACACCCATCCCCATAACTTAAAAAGCGGTAATTGTTTGCTAGGGCATAGTCGTAAAATTTCCGCCAATCGTTACCCACAATAGCAGCCACCAACAATAGCAACGTAGATTGTGGCTGGTGGAAATTGGTAACAATGGCTTTTGCAATGCGAAGTTTGTAGCTAGGTGCAACCAATAATTGTGTCTTGGTAATTAACCTGTCCAACTTTTTTTCTTTTAACCAATCTATCAATGCCTGCAAGGCATCTGCCGCCGCCACATCCTGCGGCAATTCGTAAGCATCCCATTGGTATAACGCCATTTCTTCTTTATTTTCTAACTGACCACTGACCACTAATGACTGATCACTCGCGACAGACTTATGGCTTATGACTAACGACTTACGACTAAGTTCTTTCACCCCCAGCCAATACAAGCTCTCTATTGTCCGCAACGAAGTGGTGCCTACTGGCACTATTGTTTTGTGCAAGTTGGCTAGCAAATCTTCAATAAACCCTATAGTAACATCAATAAACTCTGCGTGCATTTCATGTTCCTGCAGGGTGGCAGCCTTTACAGGCTTGAAAGTGCCAGCACCTACATGTAGTGTTACAAACTTGTGTTCTATCCCTTTTGCTGCCAATTGTTCAAACAAGCTGTCCGTAAAATGCAGGCCTGCGGTAGGTGCAGCCACGCTGCCATCATGCCGAGCATAGATGGTTTGGTAAGTGGTTTTGTCAGTTTCTTCTGCCAGCCTGTTTAAATAGGGCGGCAATGGTATTTGCCCAGCAAGGTGCAATACCTCTGCAAAACTGAGCGAGGCATCGTCCCAGCTTAGTTCAATTAAAAAATAATCAGAAAGCCTTTCTACCATGCTTGCTTGCAAATCCAGCTTTTTGATGCCGTAATCAATTTGCTTTGCCAACGGCTCGGATTTCCATTTTTTTGCGCCGCCTACTAGGCATTTCCACAGAACTTTCCCTTTTTGCAACATTGCAGTAGTAATGTCGGCGTATTGATCGCCCGGTTCCAAGCAAAACAATTCTATTGCCCCGCCCGTGCTTTTGGTAAACAGAAGCCTTGCCTCCACCACTTTGGTGTTGTTAAAAACAAGCAGGCTGTCTGCCGGCAAATGCTCATGCAGGTGCTTGTAGGCACTATCGGTAATGCTCCCATCCTTATATACCAATAGCTTGCTTTCGTCCCTTTTGGACAGCGGGTATTTAGCAATTTGCTCTTCAGGTAGCTGGTAGGTATAATCAAGTATTGATAAATGTTGCGGGGACGGCACGTTTGATGAATTCTGTATTATAAAATAAGGATTATTGTCATATTTAAGTAGCTAATTAACCTCAAACGATGCAAAATTTTACGCAAAGTAAACCAAAATTGCTATCCTTTTTAAGGTAAAACGTATCACTGGGTGCATTATTTTTTTTCTTTTTAGTACAAAATAACCCTGGCACAACCCTTCTCCCATCCGGCCTCACTTATCCCTAAAGGCAGGAACAAACTCTCTCACGGGAGAGGCAGCAAGAAGTGGGAGGGCAAAACGAGAACAGTTGTATATTTTTTATAATATCCTTTCGCAGGTTATTTTGTTAAAATAGTTTCAGTTTTGCCAATTTTTGGTCTTTTTTGCCACTTCTGATTTTTTTTTTTAATCCTCTTAATTTTTGTAAAGGATTGATTATCAGTAATATTAGCGAATTTTTAGTAGAAAAAACGTGATATTTTATGATAATTTACTATCATTTATTAATTATTTATTGATAAGAAACTGATAATAAACTAATCATTTTATGATTATATAGTGATTATTTTTTGATAAGGAATTATAATACCCTAATTTTTAAAAACTACTATTTTAATATTAGTAAAAAAAGAACTACGATATTGCTGCTGGGACACTAGCTTTGTAAATGCTTTGAATCAGGTGCATTTATGCGCCAAAGATAAGATTTTTATAAATTTGGGCACGTTTCAGGACAAATAAAAAAGACAGTCCAAGCGAAACATTTTTATGTACCCCGTTTCACTTGCCCTCAACCCCTAAAGGGGCAAAGTAAACGCAAAGAGCAGTACAACTGGGTTAACAAAATGAAAATTATACTTTGGAGAGCTAATGTGGAACTGTTTTTTATGTAGTAAACGCTTATAGCAACGGTCTTGGTGGTAAAGCAGCGGCTTTGCCTAATATTTACGTCCTTTAAGCAGCGTGTTTTACCTTTTTGCATCCCCTTTGCTCCCTCTTTGCATAAATCGCTTTGCAAATCTTTGCGATTAAGCAATCTGCTTCAATTAAAATTAGGCAAGTTAAAAAATGTGTGTAAACGATACCTTCAAGGGGGAACAAGTTAAACGTACTATCTAAGTATTGCTTATTTCACCTAATACCCTTTGTGCAAACCCTTTGTGTGCATTGTGGTTAAACTTTCTTTTTACTTGCCCACAATTGCCTTTTTTCTACTATAGAATAAGAAATTCGCATTAAATTTACAAAAAATCCTTTCAATTCTTAATAAACTCCCCAGTAGCTAACATTTTTTAAACATTATCCACAGCTTATGAACAGCATAAGCAGGGTATATATTCCAAAAAATTGCCAAAGCCCAATGCAGTCCTGCTTTTCAGCCTAAAAAAATCTGTGGATAAATTCAAAAGTCAAAAAGTTGCTTTCTTCGGGTATAAAAGTGTTATTTTGTGGGAGAAAGTGTAGGTTTTCTATCCTAATTAAGGCAAATGAACGGTTTTTCTGGCGAATATGAGGTAACACTAGACTCGAAGCAACGCTTCCTGTTACCTGCTGGGGTAAAAAAGCAGTTTGCAGAAGGTGAAAACACTTTTGTACTGGCAAGGGGGATTGAAGAGTGCATTACGCTATACCCGGTAAAAACATGGGAAGCCATCGAGCAAAAACTGAATGCCTTAAATAAGTTTGATGAAGAGGCAAGGACGTTTAAGCGTATTTTTTTAAGGGGTGTAACTGAAATAGAACTAGACTCGGCAGGCAGGATATTGGTGCCGCCTACTTTAAAAGAATATGCTGGTTTAAAAAAGGAGATGATTATTGCGGGCATGACGGATTTTTTTGAGATATGGGAGCCCAATAAATACGATGCTGTCCTTAAGAAGGTATCCCCTACGAAGTTTAGTGAATTGGCCAACAAGTTGTTTTTATAAAGAAACTGAATGTTTTAAACGCTTAATAGCGGTTATTGAATGAAAGTAAAAAAAGGAGCAGTACAAGATGATGGCACACAAGCAGATAGCCCCACGCAAGGCCCATTGTACCATGTACCCGTATTGTTTGATGAAACCATTGAAGGCTTGGATATAAAACCAAATGGTATATATGTCGATTGCACATTTGGCGGCGGTGGACACAGCCGGGGCATATTGGAAAAACTCGGTAAGGATGGCAAATTGGTTGCTTTTGATCAAGATGAAGATGCAGTAAGCAACCTTCCGGCAGATAAGCGGGTGGTTTTTGTGCCACAAAATTTTAAGCACATGCACCGTTTTTTGCGGTTGCACAAAATAAAACAGGTAGATGGGGTGTTGGCAGACTTGGGCGTAAGCAGCCACCAGTTTGACGAAGGAGACAGGGGGTTTTCTATCCGGTTTGATGGGCCGCTAGATATGCGGATGGACAAAAGGCAATTGCTGGATGCAGCCCAAATTATTGCAACATACACGGAGCAGCAGTTGCATAAGTTATTTGAACAGTATGGCGAAGTGAGCAATTCAAAAACGTTGGCAAAGCATATCGTTTCTGCAAGGCAGCAAACGCAGGCACAAACCATTTTGCAGTTCAAGGCAATGATTAGTCCCGTGGTTAAGGGCAATCCCAATAAGTATTTGGCACAGGTGTTTCAGGCGTTGCGGATAGAAGTGAATGAGGAAATGGATGCATTGAAAGAAATGCTGCTTCAATTGAACGAAGTAGTAAAACCCGGTGGAAGGGTTGCCATCATCACGTTCCACTCGTTGGAAGACAGGCTGGCAAAGCAGTTTTTTAAGAATGGCAGTTTTGACGAAAGCGAGGACGATAACCCATTTGTGCAAAATAACAAGGAGCAAAAATGGGCATTGGTGAATAAAAAGCCCATCACGGCAACAGAAGGTGAGTTGAAGCTGAACAAGCGTAGCAGGAGCGCAAAGCTGAGGGTAGCGGAGAGGTTGTTTTAAGTTTTATGTTTTGAGTTTTAAGTTTTAAGGCAGTAAAATTCGTGTAATTCGTAAAAAATAGTGTTCAAAGATGTTCTAAAAATTCGTGTTAAAAACTTTATATGGAAGCGCAAACAAAAAAAGACAATCCTAAAAGCAGCAGGCTGAGGAGTTTGGGCGATAGCTTGTCTGGCGGGCGTTGGATTACCCAGAACCTTAATTTTTTCTTGTTTTTATCGGCTATGGCCGTTTTGTATATCGCCAACGGGCACATGGCAGACAAGGCCATCAGGAACATTAATAAAACACAGCAGGAGATAAAAGACCTGCAATACGAGTACAAGACAGTAAAAAGTGAAGTGATGTATAAAAGCGAAGAGGCACAAGTAGAAAAAGCGGCAGAGCCATTAGGCTTGAAAATAACGAAAGACGTGCCACAACGTTTGCAGGTTGAGAAGTGAGTGGTCAGTGGTCAAGCACAATGGAGTAAGATAGGATATTTTATACAAGGCTATAGACAAAGTATAAAATATAGCCCTGAAAGGGCGGCATACATCAGCCCTTCGGGAAAGGAAGCATACATGAGCGAAAAGTGAAGCCCATCGGGAAAATTGGGAAACATAAAGCATAACCATTTAAAATAAAGGCAGCCTTTCTTTCCCTCTTTAGGGGATGGGGGTTCGGGTTAAATTATGGAAGTAAAAAAGGACATACTATGGAGGGTTTACCTCAGCTACATCTTGATGGTGATAGTATGCCTGGTTATTTTCAGCAAAGCGGTGTACATCCAGCAGGTGCAAGGGCAGCATTGGCGCAGCATGAGCGATAGCCTGCACCAAAAAATAGAAGAAGTAGAAGCCGAGCGTGGCACTATCTATAGCGAAGATGGTAAAATGCTAAGTACCAGCATCCCTCAGTTTGATATATATATAGATTTTGCCGCTGATGGCTTGCGTGAAAAAAGTGGGGTACGCTTCAGGAACAATGTCGATAGCCTTAGCCATTGCTTGGCAAACTTGTTTAAAGACAGGTCTGAAAGCGAATACCACAAAATGCTGCAGCATGGGTTTAAAGTAAAAGACCGTTACTTCCTTTTGCAAAAAAACATTTCATACAGGCAATACCAAGATTTAAAGCAATTCCCACTGGTGCGGTTGGGCAGGAACAAAAGTGGTTTCATTGTTTCCAACAGGACAATTAGGTTGAACCCGTATAAAATTTTTGCATACAGGACAATAGGGCTAGATAGGGAAAATGCACAAAAAATAGGCTTGGAACAAACCTACGATACCATATTGAAAGGTACAAGCGGCAAACACTTAGTGCGGTATATAGCTGGTGGGGTAAGCGTGCCTGTTGAAGGGGGGGATGATTTGCAAATAGAACCAGAGAATGGGAAAGACATAGTAACAACCCTTGATGTGTTTATACAGGAAGTTGCGGAAAATGCCTTGCAGAAAATGATGATACAAAACGATGCGGAGCATGGTTGCGCAATAGTGATGGAAACAAAAACAGGCAAGGTAAAAGCAATAGCCAACCTTGGGAAGCTTTTGGACAAAGATGGCAAGGAATATGGTTTTGGGGAGAATTTCAACTATGCAATAAGTGCATCAGAGCCGGGCTCCACGTTTAAACTGGCAACGATGCTAAGTTTATTAGAAGACAAAAAAATAAACCTTGCCAGCACTGTGAACCTAAATGGCGGCGTGTGGGAAATAAATGGGCAAACTGTTTACGACTCTGAAAAGCATGGCCGTATGCTGGTAACTGCAAAGCAGGCTTTTGAACTAAGCAGCAACGTGGGCATGGCCAAGATGGCGTACTACAGCTATTGGAAGAAGCCAAGCCAGTTCCTAGGGCATTTGCACAATATGCGGTTGGATACGCTTACAGGTATAGACATTACAGGGGAACGCCCTTCTGTTATACACAAGCCGGGCAGTAGGTTTTGGAGCGCAAACACCCTTCCCTGGATGGCATTTGGGTACAATTTGGAAGTTACTCCTTTGCAAACCCTCACCCTGTACAACGCCATTGCCAACAACGGCAAAATGATGAGGCCGTATTTGTTGAATGCCGTGAAAGACGAGGGTGAAGTAATAGACGACCGCCAGCCGCATGTGCTGATAGACAAAATATGCAGCGATTCTACTTTGCTTCAATTAAAGGAATGTTTAGAAGGCGTTTGTATTGAAGGCACAGGTAAGGAATTGTTTAAAAATAGCGTTTACAAGGTAGCTGGCAAAACGGGTACAGCCTTGGTAGCCAATGGCAACAAGGGGTATGATGACATGATTTACCAAAGTTCTTTTGCAGGCTATTTCCCAGCAGACAACCCGCAATATACTTGCATAGTAGTGATAAGGAACAAACCACATGCACCCGTTTTTTATGGTGCAGCAGTAGCAGGGCCTGTGTTTAAAGAAATAGCAGACAGGTTATATACTACTTATGTAAGGCAGGTTAATTATGCTGCCACCCCAATAAAGACGGACAGTAGTTTTTTTAGCTATGTGGGCTCAAAGCAAGATATAAAACAAGTGTTGAATGCAATAAAGCTGCCTAATAAAGACAACGACAACAGCATAGACGGTATTGTAAGCCTAAGCGGCACCAGCACTGCAGCCACGCTAAGCGAAAGGTCGGTCAGCAATAATTATATGCCTTTGCTAAAAGGCATGGGGCTGAAAGATGTAGTGGTTTTGTGCGAAGGGATGGGATTAAAAGTGAATGTGAAAGGCAAAGGCAAAGTAGCATCACAATCTATCTACCCCGGCCAATCAGTAGCGCATGGGCAGGTGGTAACGGTGGAATTGAATTAAGTAGTAAGTAGTAAGTAGTAAGTAGTAAGTAGTAAGTAGTAAGTAGTAAGTAGTAAG
>NZ_JBKHKJ010000028.1:0-73224 GCF_046546515.1 Parasediminibacterium schistidii
TCACAGACGTGCGGTAGCATCACTTTTTTAGTAACGTGCGCTAGCGGGGCTATGCCGAGCGTTTTATGCTAAGAACTCTACGACTAACTGGAGTCAAGTTGTTATTAAAGAATTGGGATTATCCAAATTATAATCATCTACTAAGTCTTTCCAAACTTGCAACAAGTCAGTGTTTATTTTTTTGAATTCTTCAACAGCAGTCTGCAATTCATCTATTTGATAAATAACTCTCTCGAATTTATTTTCGCCATCTATAAATTGTATGTCAAGTATTTCAATAAACGAACGGTCTTGTTCATTTTCATCAAAAAAAATTTGGCAATGAGCTATATGATTTCTTATTGTCAAGAGTTTAGTTTCTAACAAGTCTAAAGTGACGGATAGCAATTTATATTTTTCGGGAAAATGCTTTTCAAAATCTTCCTTCAACCATTTAAGTTTCATGCCAAGCAAGCATCTTTTAAACTTTCGAACAATTTCAGGATTTTTTGCGTCGCAATAAACTATAATCTTAATAATGTAATATTCCAAGTCGGCTGATAGAGAGAGAAAACGTCCTCTTATCTTTATCTCTTGCAAAATTTTCCATTGTCCAAAAGGAAGGTTTTCAAATTCTTGTCCAAACATAATTTTGATAAAATAAGGTAAAATATTTTTTCGCCCTTTTTGGTCTTCGCTCCGTTCTTCGCCGTTGTTGTGTCTCCCGACCAACAACGAACTACTAGCCTGAATTGATGTTGGTCAGAGACACAACATCGGCGAAGATTGTAGCGAGGGTAATAGCAAAGAGAATTTTCGTATTCACTATCCTGGTGCTGGCTGAGTACTTTGCACACGACCTAAGAGAAGGCACTTCAAAGCCGTGCACTACCAGCCCACTTTTCATTTAGCCTCGTGCGCTAGCTGGGACTAGCTGAGTCTTTGTTATTGTATTCGTTTCATAAGTTCTGCCATAGCTTGTGTTAGCTCTTCTTTTGTAGCTTTCATTATAAAATTTATTAACTTACTTTCTGGCGTTTTACTTTTCAGAGCAGCTTTGGCTTTTTCCTCCACTATTTTAAGTCTAAATAATTCACAAACAGTAATGGTATGGCTACCTTTTTTACTAATTGCTTCAAATACACATCCATCTTTAATTAGAATATTCGTATTATAGTTGTCATAGTGACTATGTATAATCATCATATTTTTTGAATGGTTTGGATATCTTTTTACATCTTTAGACAATACTTTTTTGTCTCCTTTTATTGTATTACACGCTGGGCAAGAGAGAGCTAAGTTTTTTGTTATAAATGTAAAATCAGAATATGTAGCCTTAGGTATAATATGTTCTATATCAACATCTTTTATATCAAAGCCAAGCTCTTTTTTACAATAACAACATTTATTTTCTTGTTGTGGTCGTAAAAAATCTCTTATTCTAGTCTTTAGGCTACTAAAAACATTTTTGTCCCAATCTTCATGACTTATAAAATTATCTTTTATTAATAAAAGGTCTTCATCAGTAAGCGTATAAGGGTTTTCAATTTTATTACTCATATATTTATATTTTTAAAATTGAACTAATTACTAGTTTAAGAGGATCTTGTTCTTTTAGTTTTAAATATAAAACTGACAACTGATCTCTCAACTCTATGAATCTTTTCTCTTTCTTTTTGTTTTTACCAATTAATTCTAACGATTCTGTTACCAAGTTTGAAACGTAATAATTTCTAGTAGTAGGCATTTCAAATACGTTTAGTAAAATATCTTCTGCTGACCAACCAAATGTACTATCAGGCAATAACTTTGAGGTAATTGTGCCGCTTTCTTTTTTAAGAATGATTACAGAAGAATTATCAGTTGGAAGGTCAGAAACTATAAAATGAGAATGAGAGGCAATTATTATATGACAACCCTTGAAATTATCGAATATTTTATTTAATAACTCAATATATCTGTATTGCCAAGAAGGATGCAAACTTAATTCAGGTTCATCTATAAGTACACAGCAATTGTCTTCAACTAGAGGTATCAATGCAATTAAAGTCGTAAGAATATTTGCTTCACCGGAACTTGTGGCAGTAAAATTGAACGGCCGATCACCTTTTTTTACGAGATTGACATCAAATCCTCTTATCATATTGAGTTTACGAAGAATGTTCAAGATTTCATAAATTCTTAGATCTTCTTCATATAGCTTATTATTTCTTACTATTCTATTTATTTTGGTTGTTGAGAAATCAATTTCTAATTCATATTTTCTACTTTCTTGATGTCGCAGCATGTTAAGGAAACTACATATCTCCAAAAACTTATCACTATATCTTTCCTCAATAGTATTAAAAATACTTTTATTTAGTCCTGAGTAAGAAGAGTTTTTATTTATGTAGTTAATCAAATGATGAGGTTGAATTTCTTCAGTTTGTAATTCTGTCAACTCCCTATGAATAATGGTATACTCAAGTTTTATTACTGGTTGGTAGTCCAAATAGTCAAAAACGTGCCTATAACATTTAGATACATTTTTGTTTGCATAATTTTCCAATAGAATATCAATTGCTCTTCTAATTAGAACTCTTGAGGAAGCACCCATTCGCCCTCTTGTACCTAAGTAATTATATCTTTCTTCACGATAATTAAAATCTTCCCCATCTTTAAATCGATAAGAATTGTCCATGGGGAATTTGTCAGAAAGACTATTGGAAACAGAAATAAGTTTACTAGGGCTATTTTCTGTTTCAAAATGTGAAAAAAAGAATAAATCGTTATTTTTAGATTTAAAATTTCCATTTAATACCCTAGCAATACTACCAAGTAATCTACTTTTTCCCGTCCCATTATTTCCAACAATTAAGCTGATGTGATTAGATTTTTTATCATTACTAATATTAACTAATTCAATTTGATCAGTCTGGTAGTTGTCATCTTCTACTTGAATTTTATTTAATCTAAATCTCATTTATTACAATTATTTTATTTAACTTCTCTAACTCATAAATAAACGTCCTTTGCAATTCAGTTCCAAAAATAAGAGTAATGCCATATATTACAAAAGTCTTATCATAATCCCCACCCTACCTCTTCAAAACCTCCTTCAACAATGCAACTTCTTTTTGGGCATCGGCAAGCTGCTTTTGTAAATCAACTATTTGTTGTTGCAGGGCTTTTTCGGCGGTGGTGGTGCTTATGTTTTCGGGCAGCAGGGTTTGGGGTGGCTCAAACAGGTTACGGCCTAACTGTTGGCTGAGGCAGTAAAGCAGGCTAATATTGGTGTTTTTGTTGGCCAACTGTTTGCTCAGAAAATTAACGTCTTTGCCCATGCGCTTGCTTAGGGCGGATAGGCTCAGGTTGCTGTCGTTTGCGTAGTTCCGCACAAAAACGGGTAGGTTCAGTTCGTTTATTTCTTTTTGAACCTGGCTGTAAGTAAAAAATGGCCCCATGTTTTGCTGCTGTTTAGGTTCGTTTATAATGGCTGTAGCCTTGTTTGCAAGGCCTGCAACACAATATTAAACCCGGATTTTGCAGTTGAAATCTATTGCAAGCCCCAACTACTTCAAACACAAGCATTTGCTTGATTTTTTGGCCTAGTCATAGTACACTATGTTTTCGACCAAAAATTCGGCTCAAATACTTGTATTTATTGCATTTGAGCCTTTCATAACGAAGTCAACTGCATAATCCGGGTTAAAACTATTTTTCTATTTTTTATCCGTTTTTAGATGCACACTCTCCTTTTATTGATGCGTATTCTACTAAAATTGACGTAAATTCTTCCAAAATAGAAGTACACTATCCCAAAATTGATGTACACTATCCTAATATGGATGTATTCGTGTATTTTTTTGATGCACCTTTAAAAAGCAATTGGGGCAGCGGTAATTTCCCCGCCACCCCAAGTGCTTGTACTCGCTGCCACTTCTTTTGGACAACTTCCCGAAAGTTTAAACTTTCGGGAAGTTTAAGTTTCCACCAGCAAAAAATTACAAAGTTACTTTCCAAGATGCACCGCCCGTTGTGCTGTTGTTTTTTACAAACAAGGCATCGCCGTCGGCGGCAATGTTGCCTAGCGTGGTAGTGGCAGCTGTGTTTCCCTGCACGGTAAAAGCCGTGCCTACGGCCACGCCTTTCTTGTACAACTGAAAATCGACCGCTTGCTTAGACGTGCTTTCCAACGTTACCGGGGTGCTACTTGCGTAAACGAAGGTTGTTACTGCCTTGCTTTCGCCTGCGTTTAGGCTGCCACTGTATACACTAGTGCTGCTGCCCTTACCGTAAACGTCCAGCACATCGGTGGCCTCGAAGGTTTCAAACAGTAGACGGTTGGTTTTGCGGTAGCTGCGCATGTCCTGCCTTATCTTGTCCAGGATGTCGTCCAAATCGTCCAAGTTTAGCTCCACCATTTTGCCGTAGGCTTGGGTTTCGGCCTTGCTTTGCAGGGGCTTAGCAATAATGGCCTCGAAGGAAGTGATGTTGCCGGAAAGGTCTGTAATGTCTGCGGCAGATACGTTGTGGCTAGCCGCCAGTACCGTGGCAACGGCAGTGGGTTGCGCCTTGCCGAGTACGTACTTGGCAAATTCCAACAGTTGCAGGTAGGCTGTTCAGCATCAGGCAGCCTGATTCGTACAGTTTTTAGCTGTATTTTGGTTCAAGTCATTGCATTTCAGATACCCCATCCCCGTCATTGTAACGATAGGAGAAATCTAACCGGATGTAGCAGTGTTGGTAGCCATTTTCAAAGACCACTTTTGCAACTTTCGGCGACAAACAAAACAGTTTTGCACTATACAACACAGGGGGAAATATGACACAGCAAAACTGGTTGGACAATCCCAAACAGCATACAAAAGCAACTTGGCAAAACCTGCGGCCACAACCTGACCAGGCACTTCGGGGAACAAAAATTATTTATAGGTTGACACAGCTTGTAGCTTTACAAAGTCTCCCCTGTCCCCAACCTATATGGGGGAATTTTGGGATGCTCATGGGGGAAATATTCCCCCATATAGGATTTTACTTTTGGACAATCCCTGACAGTAAACTAATTTACAGTAGTTTACCAATAGGCGGACTTGGAAACCTAAAAATAAGCACTTTTAATACATGATAAATCATCATTGATACACGATAAATCCACATTGATACACAATAAATCATCATTAAATCACCATTAAATCACGGTAAAACCTTCGTCAATTATGAACAAAACAACTGTATATCAATGAGTTACAGCAAATGAACAACCTAAAAAATTGAAAATTAAAAAATACAACCCTGAAAAGAACACAAAAGTAGGCATACGGCACGCTTTGGTCTTTCAAAAAGTTTTACTTTTTCATAAACTTTGTGGTTTTACAAAGGTCGTTCACTCGGCTTTAGTTCGGTCGTGAGGTTATATATTTGGCTATGGAAAAAACATCGGCAATATTGCAATCATTGGGCTTTGGTTCCGGGCTGGCCCAGCGCTATGCCCCTGCCTGCAGGCAATACCTTGCTCGATTGATTCTTATAAAGGCTTACCCTTATAAATCATTGAATCCCTTTATGCGATTAGATTTTTCATGCCTTACAATTACGTGCCGATATTTGGTGAGATTTCTCCTGCGTTACAATGACGGGGATGATGAACGCGAATGGGCGTAAGCATTACGCCCCTACAAGCCGTCATTAACCATTTTTTCTGGTGTGCCAGATGCTTAATTCGAAATGACGAGGATGCAGAAAGCGAAGGAATAGCTTAAAACTGTACGAAGTGTTTAAAGCCTATTCTGAACAGCCTACCTCTGAGGTTTCAAAAACTGCTAGTACTGAAACACTAAATAAACAGTTATTATTTAAACAGCTCCAACAGCACATTGCTACCAATGATTGCCCCTAATGGGATGGCACTTAGGTCTACAGCAAAATTGGGGTTGTGGTTGTTATACGGATATGCTTTGCCGCTTTTACTGTGTTTGGCACACACTTCTGGGTTGCCAATGCCTACAAACATAAAATCGTAAACAGGGTTTTTCTTGCTGTTGATTACCAATAAAGGAAAATCTTCTGCACCCATTGTTGGCGGCGTACCCGTTATTTGCTTGATATTGGGGAGGTTTTTTTTCAGCCCGGCATTTATTTTATCTACCATGGCCGTGTCATTTTTTACTGGGTACACCGACCCGCCCATTTTTACGGTTGGGTACAAATCGGGCGGCAAGTTATTGGCGAAGGCAATGCTGCTATCAACCCGGTTGATGCCATTTACCATTAAGTCTCTGTCGGCATCGTTGTACCAGCGCGTGGTGATTTTCAACGTGGCTGTTGTTGGGATGATATTGGCCACCGTGCCTGCTTCCACAGAGCCAACTGTGATTACATGCGGGTTAAGGGCAGAAATGCTGCGGTTTACAATGGCTTGATATTCCAGAATAGCCGTTGCGGCCATTATCACAGGATCCTTGGCAAGGTGCGGGGCAGAACCATGCCCGCCGATGCCATTGAAAATAACTTCCATACCCGTGGAGCCTGCCATGCGGTTGCCTGCAATATTCTCCACATAGCCTACGGCATAAGGCGTGGTGTGCATCCCAAATAAGTAATCGGGCAAAGGCACGCCTTTAGCATACATGTTGTCTTTTACCATGGCATTTGCACCCTGTATATACTCCTCCGCGGGCTGGGCTACAAAAACCAAAGTCCCTTTCCAAATATTTTTCATGTTTACCATTACTTTGGCTACGCCCAATAGCCAGGTTACATGGGCATCATGCCCACAAGCGTGCATCAATGGCACTACTGTGCCATCGACTTTTTTAGTTGTTTCCGTGCTGGCATACGGCAGCCCTGTTGTTTCCTTCATGGGCAAGGCATCCATGTCTGCCCTGTACATTACTACTGGGCCATCCCCATTGTGCAATACCCCAGCCACGCCGGTTTTGCCCAAGCCTGTAACCACATCATACCCAAGTGCCTGTAATTCTTTTGCAACAATTGCCGAAGTCCTTTTTTCAGTAAAGCCCAGTTCTGGGTGCTGGTGGATGTCTTTGTATATCTCTACCAGCCGCAGCGAATCGGCATCTACCAATTGCTTCACTAGTGGGTATTGACCATATAAATCATGGCAAAGCAAAAAAGCTGTAATTATAAATAGCCAAGTATATTTCCTCATATTTCAGTTTGTTTTATTGTCTTGTGGTAATGCAGGCAACAATGTAATATAACTATAAAACCAACCGTTGCGATTCAGATGCAATTTAAAGCAATTTGCCACGAAGGCGCAAAGAGGCAAAAGGTTTAAGGAAAAAAGAAAAAAAACTCCTTTTATGCTTTTCTTCGTACTACTTTGAGCCTTTGTGTCTTTGTGGCAAAATAAGTACTGGGTTGTAAAACCCAACCATTTATTTTTACCACATGAAGATTACCCTTTGCAGTATTGGCAAGCCCCACGATGCAGCCTTGAAACAATCCGTTGAAGATTTTTCAAAACGCATAGCCAACTACTACCCAACAGATTGGCTTATTATTGCCCCACCTAAAAATGCGGGTGTATTAAGCGCTGATGATTTAAAAAAAGCAGAAGCCACTACCCTACTGCAACAGCTTGCCAAAGACGATTACATAGTTTTATTGGACGAGAGGGGCAAAAACATTAGCTCTCCTGAATTAGCTTCCTTGATACAGCAACGGGGGAATGAAAGTAACAAACGCATAGTTTTTTTAATCGGTGGGGCTTTTGGTGTAGCTGAGGCCATATTTAAGCGTGCCAATTTTACATGGGCCTTATCAAAACTGGTGTTCCCGCATATGATTGTACGCTTGATATTAGCCGAGCAGGTATATAGGGCTTGCACTATTTTGAGGAATGAGAAATACCACCATATCTAATTAGGAATTAAGAATTAGGAATTATTTTTTATTTTAGATTTTGAAGAAATGAAGAACGATAATATTATTCAAACCAAAAGCTATGTTTTTGCTATTAGGATTGTAAAACTAGCTGCTTATATCAGGGAAGAGAAAAAAGAATTTGTGCTTACCAAACAACTGCTTCGTAGCGGCACATCTATTGGTGCAAATATAGAAGAAGGCTTAGGGGGCCAATCAGAGAAGGATTTTTATGCTAAATTATGTGTTGCTTACAAAGAAGCCCGTGAAACACATTATTGGATTAGGTTATTGCGTGACACAAATTATTTAACTGAAACTGAATCTAACAGTATATTAGCAGACTGTGATGAGTTGTTGAAAATAATTGGTTCAATTCTTAAAACCATGAAGAGTAAGCTCAATTCGTAATTCCTAATTCTTAATTCCTAATTGTATATGTTTTTCATTCTCTCCAAGCTTTTTTCTTTTTTCCTTGAGCCATGCAATTGGGTATTGTTTTTATTTATTGGCTGGTTAATAGTGAAAAATAAAAAAATAAAAAAAAAGCTGCTCGTTGCCTTGGCAGTAGTAGCAATCGTTTTTTCAAACCCATTCCTTCAAAATGAAGCTGAGCTAGCGTGGCAGGTAAACAAAAGTGGGTTGGAGCAAGGCAAGCAATACGAAGCAGGCATATTGCTAGGTGGCATGGCGGGCTACGACAAACACAATGTTGCCCATTTCAGCGGGGCGGCAGACAGGTTTATAGAAGTAAACAAACTGTACCACCAAGGCATTATCAAAAGGATTATTGTAAGCAGCGGCACTGCCCGCTTGCAGCAAGACGAACCAGGGGAAGCTGATTTCTTAGCAGACGTGCTGCTAAAATCTGACGTGCCTGCCTTGGCAATTTTTATTGAAAACAAATCGAGGAATACATTTGAAAATGCTAGTTTTTCAAAGCGCATCCTTGACTCCTTGCAACTTAAAGGCCCTTTTGTTTTGGTTAGTTCTGCTATGCACTTGCCTAGGGCATTGCTGGTATTTAAAAAAGCTGGCCTGCCTGTGGTAGCCTACCCCTCTGCTTTTAACGCTACTGAAAAAAAATATAACTGGACTGATTATGTATGGCCATCTATAGGCACCATTTATGCTTGGGCAGGCTTGATAAGGGAGATGGTGGGCGTGGCAATGTATAAGTTGACGGGGAAAGCGTAAATTAATTATGAGTTATGAATTATGAGTTATGAATTTTAGACTTATGTGTGATGCCTACGGCATTTAGTATATTTTCTTAACTATCTTTATGAATTTGAATTTTTTAACTCATAACTCATAACTCATAACTCATAACTCATAACTCATAACTCATAACTCATAACTCATAACTCATAACTCATAACTCATAACTCATAACTCATAACTCATAACTCATAACTCATAACTCATAATTCATAACTTCTTTGTTTCCACCGTATGCAGTTCTTTTAGTTTGCTTGTGGCTTCTGCTAAATGGGCTTTGGGGATACCTATTTCTAGGATATTGAACAATTGGTTTTCTTGTTTTAGGATAGTGCAATTGTATTGCTTTACTATCATCATTACTTCGTTCATCATGGTGTAATCAAATTGAAGCTGATATTTTATTTCTACGGGGTATTGTATGCTGGGGGTTAGTTGCAGAGCCATGGAAGCGGCAGACCTGTAAGCATTAATCAATCCCGGCACACCCAACAAAGTGCCTCCAAAATAGCGAACTACTACTATTAATACATTTGTCAATTGCTTGCTGTCTATGGCATTCAGAATGGGCTTGCCCGCAGAACCGCTAGGTTCCCCATCATCGCTTACCCTAAAAACCTTGTTGCCCAAGCCTACCCTGTAGGCAAAGCAGTGGTGCACAGCTTTTGCATGTTCTTTCTTTAAGCCCTGTATTATTTTTTTTAAATCTTCCGGGTCGGCAAAAGGATACGCATAAGCTATAAAGCGGCTACCCCGGTCTTTGTATTCTGCAATAGTTGCTTTGTTGATGGAAAAGTAGTACAAATTAATTATGAGTTATGAATTATGAATTATGAGTTAAGGCACCCTATTCACCACTATATACTTATCAAATAATGCCTTACAACTGATAATTTACGACTTGTATCCTATCATTATCAACCATAAACGATTTTTCAATTGCTGCATTAAAAAGTATTGGTGCATGCACGCCATCTGCAACAGAAAGTTGGGTATTGGTTATTACCCTTGCCTCGTCCCACAAGTGGTAATCAATAAAAGATTGCAGTGTTTTGCTCCCCCCTTCTACTAATATGCTTTGGATATTTTTTTTATAACACATATTCATTATTTGCGGCAAAATAGCTGTTTCCCTTTTCAATTGATAATATATGAGGTTTTCTTTTTCTTCCTGCTTCAAGTAATTAAAAACAATAGTAGGCTGTTGCTGGTCGAACAATTGCAACGAAGTTGGCAACGCCAATTCCATATCAATCACCAACCTTATTGGCTGCTTGCCACTCCACAAGCGGTTAGATAAGGATGGGTTGTCTTGCAAAGTAGTATTTGTGCCTACTAATATAGCCGCTTCCTCGCTTCGCCATTTGTGTACCAGCCTGTTGGTAATATCATTGCTAATCAATAACCTCTTTGTTGAGTGGCTACCTATAAAATGATTAGCTGTTTCCGCCCATTTCAATACAATAAAAGGCCTTTTTCTAGCATGGAATGTAAAAAAACGTTTGTTCAGTTCTTTACATTCAGCCTCCAATACACCCACCAATACGTCAATACCTGCTGCTTTCAATCGTTCAATGCCTTTGCCATCAACTGCTTCAAAACTATCCCTGCACCCCACTACTACCTTGGGGATTTGATGCTTGATAATTAAATCGGCACAAGGGGGTGTTTTGCCAAAATGGGCACATGGTTCTAGGCTTACATATATAGTTGACAAAGGGATGAGGTGCTTGTCGTTTTCTGCTACGCTATTGATGCAGTTTACCTCGGCATGTGCCTGCCCATATTGCTGGTGGTAGCCCTCCCCTATTATCCTTCCCTCGTGCACCAATACACTGCCAACCATTGGGTTTGGCGCAACCGCCCACCTGCCCAATTGGGCAAGCTGCAAACAACGGCGCATGTATGGTTGGTGTAGATTCATTGGGGAGTTTTTGTTTCACGGTTCACCGTTAACCGATAGCGACTTTCGGTGAGCGGTTTACGGTAAGCCGTTTAGCGACAGCTGCGAATATAACCGAAATGGTAGTATTATTGCCCTTTTATGACCACCCACTCAGCATACCAGCAATTACAAAACCAGTTGTGTGAATTATACAACAACCGTGAGGCAACCAACATTGCCGACTGGGTGATGGAATATGTAACAAAGCAAACTAAAATAGAAAGGATAATCCATAAAACCCAATCCATAAATGCAGAACAAGCAAAGCAACTGGAAGGCATAACCGTACAACTGTTGCAGTACCGCCCAGTGCAATATGTACTGCAGGAAGCATGGTTTGCTGGGATGAAATTTTATGTTGACGAAGCAGTGCTAATACCAAGGCCAGAAACGGATGAATTAGTAGAGTGGGCTGTTGAGCAAGCCAAGGCAACGATGGTTACACCTTCCCGGTTGGCCATTTTAGATATTGGCACAGGCAGTGGCTGCATACCTATTGCACTAAAAAAGAAACTGCCGCAGGCAGATGTTAACGCTATTGATATTAGCCACCAAGCACTTGCAGTAGCAAGGAAAAATGCGGACAACTTACAAGCCGCCATCCATTTACAGAAAATAGATTTTTTAGACGAGTCTGGCTGGGGCAAGCTGGGCATTTACAATATCATCATTAGCAATCCGCCGTATATAAAGCAATCGGAAAAAAACAGCATGAGCCAGCATGTAACGCTGTTTGAGCCCAATATGGCGTTGTTTGTAAGCGATAACGACCCATTGATTTTTTACCGGAAAATTGCCATTTTTGGGCAGCAGCACCTTGTCGAAGGTGGGCATATTTTTGTGGAAATAAATGAAGCTCTTGGGCAAGAAACGGTGGCTTTATTCAACAGTTGCGGCTATAGTACTGAACTGAAAAAAGACTTGCAAGGCAAGGATAGGATGGTAAAAGCCAGTATTCCATTTTAGGCATAACCCCATTAAATTATCCCCAAAGCAACCTTTCCTTCACTTATAGCCCATTTACCCATTAAATTTGCTGTTTCACCGACTTCCCAAATTCATTTACAAGTCGCTTAAAAGATTTTTTATTAAAAAGAGCAGCAAATAATTGATACCTGCTGCCGTCTAAAATTTCACATTTATGAAAACAATGAAACAGGTTCTAGTTCTTTTATTACTTGCCGCAGTAGTATTACAAGGTTGTAGTTCTGCCAACAAAACCCAGAAAGGCGCAGCTATAGGTGCAGGTGGCGGCGCAGTGCTAGGTGGCATTATTGGCAGCTTGTCTGGCCATGTGGGCGTTGGTGCCATTATTGGTGCTGCTGTTGGCGGTGGAGCAGGTGCCATTATTGGCCATAAAATGGACAAGCAAGCTGCTGACATCCAAAAAGACCTTCCCAATGCAAAAGTAGAAAGGGTTGGTGAGGGCATAGTAGTAGAATTTAGCGATAAAATTTTATTTTCTATCAACCAATACAACCTTTCTCCTGCAGCAAAAGCAAGCCTAGACAAATTAGTAGCTGTGCTGGTAAAATACCCAGACACCAACATTGAAATACAAGGGCATACAGACAACACAGGCTCTGCAGCATACAATTTAAAATTGTCGCAGCAAAGGGCAGACGCTGTAAAAGCATATATTGTAAGTAATGCGATAGATGCATCTAGGCTTACTTCAAAAGGTTTCGGTGCAGACTCCCCACAGTATAGCAACGATACTAAGGAAGGGCAAGCACAAAACCGCAACGTTCAGTTTGTAATATCGGCAAATGATAAAATGAAAACTGATGCAAGCAAAGAAGCGGCAAAACCTTAGTTGATTGATACCATTTAACAAGTGTTGCCAATCTATTTAAGGTTGGCAACACTTTACAAAAACTTGCTCCATTTACTTGACAAAGCTAACTCTATAAGTTTGTTCATGTGAAGCACTGCATTATATAAAACTAATTCTTTTTCAAAATATGGTTAATATCATTGTAGACAAAACAACTTTAGCTTCTGTAATAATTTCACTTGTCTGTATAACCCTTGTAGCATTATAACCCTAATTTGTTGCTTTTAGCAACAAGAAATTTCAAAACAGCGATACATCCATAATGCCTGTTTATAGTTTTTATGCCTTAGAGGCAATATCAATTTCCACAAAAAGCCAAAATTCCCTCTCAAAAATTACCAAAAAATCACTATGGTTTTTTTTCTACCCATTCCCCTATCTTTGCCGACTTTTAAAAAATAAACTAGTTAAATTCCCGCTTATATGCAACTGAAAGGTTTAGTACGATTTTTCGCCATCGCACTTATTTTAATCTGTGTTTACCAATTGTCATTTACCTGGATTGTTCGCAGCCACGAAAGTAATATGGAAGCCAAGGCAGACAAATGGCTTTCTGCCTACCCCAAGCCCGAAATAAAATATGCAGGCAATAACGACTTGCAGGCTCTGTATGCCGACACGCTGAAAGAACTGAAAAGGGTAAGGCTACAACGCTTGCTGGACAGTACAAAAGACACCAAGATAGGCCTACTAGGCCTGACTACTTACCGTAGTGCAAAAGACAAGGAACTAATGCTGGGCTTGGATTTGCAGGGTGGTATCAGCGTAACCATGGAAGTAGGGCTGGATGGCTTGCTGAAATCGTTGGCAAACTATACTAAGGATGCAGCTTTCAACAAGGCTTTGGACGAGGCAGTTAGCAAAAAAGCAAATGGTGGAGCAGATTTAATAACGCTTTTCACCACTGCATTCAAGCAACAAAACCCTTCTACCCCTCTAGCACCTTTTTTTGTTGCTAAAAGCAATGGCAAGGTAAAATACGATGCAAGCGATGCCGTTGTTGCCAATTACCTTACGGAGCAAGCTACCATAGCATTTAACAACACCTACCGCATCCTGCGTACCCGTATCGATAAATTTGGTGTTGCTTCCCCAAATATCAATCAAGACCCCGCCAAGGCAATTATAAGCATTGAGTTGGCTGGTGCAAACGACCCAGAAAGGGTGCGTAATTACTTGCAATCTACTGCCAACCTTCAATTTTTTGAAGTATATAACCTGAACGAAATTGGCGAAGGCATCAAGAATGCAGACAAAGCCGTGCAGGATTATTTGAATGGCGTAAAAGCTACTGTGGTAGATACTGCTAAGGTAAAAGACAGCACGAAAGCTATTGCAAAGGCCGACACAAGTAAAAACAAATTGAACGAAGCCCCGATAAGAAGGATAATTCAGTTTGAACAGCCTTACCAAGGCAAGAATGGCAAAACCATTTTCCCTTCTTCTATTGGCTATATCCAAAGTTCCGATACTTGCCTTTTGAATGGTTATTTAAGGATGGACATTGTAAAAGCTAAGTTCCCAGCTAACCTTTCTTTCATGTATGGAAAGGTAGATATTGACGATCCTAAAGCAAGAAACGTTTTACAATTATATGCAGTTAAAACCCTTGACAATGGTCAAGCAGAGCTAGAAGGCGAGCATGTAACAGAAGCCAAGCAAGATTATGACGAGCGTGGCAAAGTGGCTATTAAAATGAACATGGACAAGATAGGTACTAATATATGGGCTAAAATGACAGCCCGCAATATTGACAAGCCTATTGCCATTGTACTTGATAATTTTGTTTACTCTGCCCCTAATGTAAACGATGCCATCACCACAGGTAGCTCGCAAATAAGCGGCAACTATTCTGCCAAGGAAGCACAAGATTTGTCTGAAATATTAACCAGTGGAAAGCTAACTGCCCCTGCCCGTATTGTTCAGGAACAAGTAATCGGGCCAACTATTGGCCAGGCTGCAGCAAAAGGTGGTTTACTATCTTTTTTAATCTCTTTCCTTGTCATATTTGCTTTGATGCTGGTGTATTATAATACTGCTGGCTGGGTTGCAAACATTGCCTTGATTTTAAACTTATTGTTTACCATTGGTATTTTAGCCGCTTTAAACTTTACATTAACGGCTGCTGGTATTGCTGGCTTGGTATTAACCATTGGCATGGCTGTGGATACCAACGTAATTATTTTTGAAAGGATTAAAGAAGAATTGACTAAGGGCAAGAATTATCAAGCTGCTGTAACAGAAGGTTACAGGCGTTCGTTGGCGCCTGTGTTGGATGCCCACGTTACCACATTCCTTACGGCGGCAATTTTGTTCTACTTTGGTTTAGGTCCTGTACTTGGCTTTGCCACCACGCAAATGATTGGTATTATTTTATCTTTGTTCTGCGGTATCCTTGTTTCGCGCTTGGTTACAGACTTGTACATGAACAAAAACCGCCACTTCGATTATTTCACTGGTATTTCTAGGTCAATTTTCCAACATGCTTCATTTAGGTTTATTGAATATAGGAAAGTAACTTACGGAATATCTGCAGTAGTGTTGGTATTGGGCATTGCCTCATACTTCAATGGCTTTGACAAAGGCGTGGAATTTGAAGGTGGCCGTAGCTATACCGTTAAGTTTGACAAAGCAGTAAGCACAGATGCTATACGTGATGACTTGAAAAAAGCATTCAATGGTGAAACCCCTGTTATTAAAACAGTTGGATCTTCTACGCAATTGAACATCACTACCGCTTACAAAATCACTGAAAACAATAAAGATAATAGCCTTGACAAAGAGGTAGAAACCAAATTGTATGAAGGGCTTAAAAACTACTTGCCACAAGGGCTTTCTTACGCTGATTTTGATACTAAGTACAAGCAAGGTTCACAAACAGTACAGCCTACCATATCTGAGGAGTTGAAAGCTGGTGCTACACAAGCTACTGTTTTCGCCTTGATAGCTATTTGCCTGTACATATTCATCCGTTTCCGTGATTGGAGGTACAGTTTGGGTACTATTGTATCTTTGTTGCACGATGTATTTGTAACCTTGATAGTGTTCAGCTTTGCACGCAAGATTGTCCCTTTCCCATTAGAAATTGACCAGCACTTTATTGCGGCGGTGCTAACCGTGATAGGTTTCTCGATGAACGATACCGTGATTGTATATGACAGGATTAGGGAGGACAGCAAATTGATGCGTGGTGAAAGCAATGCAACCATCATCAACAAAGCGATTAACCAAACCCTTAGCCGTACGGTAATGACATCGTTAACCGTGTTCCTTACCATCTTAATCTTGTTCATCTTTGGTGGCGAGGTTACAAGGGGTTTTGCGTTTGCAATGCTTGTGGGTGTGTTTACAGGTACATACTCCTCCATTTTTGTAGCAGCGCCTATCTTGGTTGACTTTGCCAAAGACAAACCATTGGGTTCTGGCGAAGACAAAAAATAAAACAACGGGTTGATATAATTAGAAAAGGCTTCTTCAAAAATTTTGAAGAAGCCTTTTTTGTTATAAGTATAATAGTGTCTGGATTAGGATTTGTGGGATTTGAAGATTGTAGAATTTGTTACTACAAAAAATAATCCTCTTGCTTTCTTCTTTCCCTTAATTCTTCGTGCTACTTTGTGTTTTCGTGCTTTTCTGGCTATACAAGCCATATATGAACTGGTTACACGCTAAAAGAAGTGCCACATCCACAGGTTTTGCTGGCATTGGGATTGGTAAATGTAAAGCCACGGCTATTTAGGCCATCGTGCCAATCTACCTGCATTCCAAACAAATACATTTGGTGGCTGGGTGTCATGATAAATTCCAACCCATCTGCATCATATACCTCATCTTCTGGCAATTGCTCATCGAAGCCAAGCACATAAGTAAGCCCACTGCAACCACCGCCTTTTATGCCAATGCGCAGCTTTTGCGTAGCGTCAAAACCTTCTTCCGCCATTAACCTTTTTATTTCCGTAACCGCATGAGCGGTAAATTTTATTGGTGAAGCAACTATTGTATCCATAAAATAATGTTTAATTCTGATGCAAAAATAATTAAAGTACGCAGTTTTACAACGGTTGGTTATATCGTTTAAAGGAATTTAAGATGCCTTTTCGGTTATCTGATAAATTTGATACAGCCCAATTGCTTTTAGGCAATCGTACAATTGTTCAGCCTTATACCCTAATATCCTTATAATCAACCCATTTATTGGTGCAGCAGTAACGCCGAAAGCAATCCCTTTTTGTTGGGATAAGTATTCATAAATGCCATCACTCAATGGTATGCAATCTGCATTCTCATCTAAAAATATAAGGCTTGCTTGATGCGTAAACCCTTCTAACTGGCCAATGGCATTTACATCTATAAGGGCTGGCTGCATCAGCAGGTTTTCTTTGATAACCAATTTCCCTTGCAGGAATACCTGGGTAATACTATGATATTTAGAAAATTGGAACAATTCGCCATTCAGCTTTCTACCACAGGTTAATACCTCGCCCCAGACTAAGCTGCAACCAGCTTGTAGGTATATGCTGCTTTTAGTAACAAAACTTGCATTTTCATGTGGTACTGAAGGGTGGGGCAGATAAGTAAAAGTAGCTCCTTCTTTCAAATGCACTTCCATTAATTGCCTTGCTCCTGTTTTCATATTAAACAGCCGCTGGTAGCTTTGCGTATGCAATTGCATGGCACAACCAGCATCCAGTTCTACTTTCAATTGGTAATCATCACCATCCAATATACCCGGCGATGAACTCATTATAGAAATCTGTAGGTTATTAACCGTCTTGTCTTCCGTGATGTTGGCTATTTTCAGCGGTGGGGTGAAATAGCTGTGTTTCAAATAAGTGATACCGTTTCTCAAAGCGGTAGTTATGTGCAGTTGTGCTATCATCTCCACAATTTTGGTTCTTCCGCTTCTTCCAGCAGGGCATATTTTTTTATCCAGCCTATCACTGTTTGCAGGCCTTCGCCACTCATCAGGTTGGTAAACACAAATGGCTTGCCTTGCCGCATCTTTCGGGCATCACGTTCCATCACACCAAGATCGGCATGTACATAAGGTGCCAAGTCTATCTTGTTGATGATCAGCAAATCGCTCCTAGTAATGCCAGGGCCGCCTTTACGAGGTATTTTATCGCCTTCGGCTACATCAATTACGAAAATAGCCAAGTCTGCCAAATCGGGGCTAAAAGTCGCCGAAAGGTTATCGCCACCGCTTTCTATAAAAATGAGCTGCACGTCGGGTATTCTTTGTGCCATTTCATCCACGGCTTCTAGGTTCATGCTGGCATCTTCCCTGATGGCAGTGTGTGGGCAACCCCCTGTTTCCACGCCAATAATCCTTTCCGGCGGTAGCAGGCTGTTTTTGGTTAAAAACTCTGCATCTTCTTTTGTATAAATATCATTGGTTATTACGCCTAGGCTATATTCAGCAGCCATTTGGCGGCTTAGCCTTTCTATCAATGCTGTTTTGCCTGAACCTACAGGGCCCGCTATGCCTATTTTAATATAATTCCTATCCATATTTCTTTTTTCCTTGCTACGCAAAATAGGAAAAGATTGGGCAATGTGCAAAAATTATATATGTCACAAAGGCTCAAAACACAAAGAGGCACTAAGTTTTAAATCGAAGGAAGGTATATACGAATCAAATTCATATCAGCCCATTTTGGCCATATTCGGGTGCATTTCAAATCTTCGCTTTTTATTATCCTTTTTTTATTTATAAGCAACATACAGGATTTTTGGTAATATCTGCATAAACCCTTCAACCTCACCTTTTGTAGAGGGAGAAGGAAAGAGGGGAAATTGAAGAACTAAGCCAAGATTTAAAATGGTTTTTTCTTCTTTTTCCGTGATTTATTTTTTTTTACCATTTCCCTTTTTGCCTATAATTCATTGATATTCAGTTGTTTATATTTTTTAAGCCTCTTTTTTTATTATAATTTAAGTGAATTTTATTATAGTTTATTGATAATGGAATGATAGTTTTATTATAAGAAACTGATAATTTATTGATAATAAACTGATAAGATTTTGACGGTGGATTATCATTTTCCCCAGCCAATTACCAGCTTGGGCAGGAGCTAAAGCAAATGTGGCTAGTTACTGTTTTAATGTAAAGTTAGCATGGATAGGAATATAGCCCAACATGAAAATCCTATATGGGGGAGATATTCCCCCATGAGTATCAAAATTTCCCCCATATAGGATGTTTGTTGAACCCGGATTTTGCCAAATAGAAAAAATCAAAAACCGAAATTTTGAAATGCACCCCATATCCTTATTCAGGTTTAAATGGTTCATCCTTCTTTCTATTGCGTATATTCATTTTTTGGAATGCCCGTCTTTGCCTAGCTATTTCGTATAAAACAATGCCTGTGGATGTACCTAAGTTTAAACTTTCTACAATGCCAAACATTTCAATATTAATGCAGGCTTTGCTACGTTCAACAGCTAAATCGCTTATCCCGATTGTCTCAGTGCCAAACCATACCGCAAGCCTTTTTTGCGTATAGTTGCCTTCGTGTAATATAACGTTTGTTTTGCCTTTGATGTGAGGGGAGGTTACGATGGAAGTAAATTTGTTTTTCTCTAGGTGTTGAAAGCATTCCTCGGTGCTATTGAATATTTTTACAAAGCTCCATTTGATAGCAGATACGGATGTTTTTAATAGCGTTTTTTCCTCCCTCATTTCTTGCCAATCTTTTGGCACTAGGTTTCGGCTATCAACAATATACAACTTCTCTACCCCAAGGGCATTGATATTCCTAATAACAGTGCCAATGTTTTTTGGGTCGCCCGGTTCTTCAAGCACCGCTATTAAGTTGATGCATCGATCATCTTTTATTTTATCAGCACGTTTCCTTAAACTGCTTTTTTCTTTAACTATGTTGTCTTCAGTCATTATAAACTATTGATTTTGTGATTGTGTAATTAAAATTAAGCTATATATATTACGACATATACAGCCTAGTATACAACCGCTCATGCTGCATACAACTAATATCAAAACCAGCGCAGCAAAGACCAATCAGGTCTTTGTCGGGCTGCATACTATTGGTGGCTAACTGGCTAATTAACGGTTGCAGGGAAAACAAGATTGCCTGCCCATCCTGCTGGCCTAGGGGGATTAGTTTTACACTATTGGTAGCTAAGCCAACTGCAGCATTGTACAAAAAGCCTGTCAAAGCATCTATTTTGGCAACTTCCAGTATGGCAGCACACAAGCCAAAAGCGATGCAATAATGCCCCGTGGCTGTTTGTTGCTTGATGGTAGCGGCATATTTATCGAGCAAAGGATGCTTGCACAGGGGTTGGAATAGTTTTATCAGCCGCAGGCCTAGCTTTTGGCTTGCCTGCCGCATTTCACGGGGGAGTTTTACAGCAGTACATTCTTCGTCTAATAAAAGAAGTGCATCTATATCCCCGGCTTGGATTGCATCAAAAGCCAAGGACACAAAAGCCGCATCATTGTAAAACAAGTTGTTGCTAAGCATCTGGGTAATAAAGAGTTTGGCCGAAGCGGCATCTTTTACCACATTCTTTTGCACATAAGTTTCCAAGCCTGCCGAGTGCGAAAAACCACCGATGGGCAGGGTAGGGTCAGTGAGGTGAAGTAGGTGTAAGAGGCTATTCATAATGCAAATGATGGTTTAGATTCGACAACTTTTTGAAAGTTGTCGAATCTTTGTCAAGCAGGCAAGCTTTTCATTATTTTAGAAAATAAGCTGTTGCTTTCTGGATGCCCGTGGGAAGACACAGTAGTGTTTAATGGTTGTATCAATTTCCGTTTTTCTTGTAACACTTGGTAGCCTTGTGCCAGCAACAGCCTATACAATGGCATTTCGAAAGGAACTAACACCGCATCATTTTCAAAAAACAGGGGCAGGTGCTTGTTGCCTATCTCATAACAAACCGAAGCCATCTCAAACATGGATTTGGGCTGTACTACTATGCAGTCGCAAGGCAATACTTCCACAACAATTAAGCTGTTCTCGGTTTCGTGCAATATATCCCCTTGGGTAAGCTTGGGGTTTTCATTCAAGAACTTCAAACTAATTTCTATACCCGCAGTTGTTTTTTTTCGCTGTATGCGTTTGTTGGTCTCGAACCACTCCAAAGGCAGCCAATCAATGTTTTTATTGCCTGCATAAGTATGTAGGTTGCCTTTTTTTTCTTGGATTAACAACTTTGATTAATTAGGAATTAAGAATTAGGAATTAGGAATTTAAAAAAGAATAAAGAACCGTCGGGGCAATCCTAATTCCTCATTCTTAATTCCTAATTATTTTACCTGCTTTGTTTCGCATTTATCCTGTAGCCTTCGTAGCTATCGGTTATATACTGCAAATATTTATCCTTCGACTTCGCATCCAACAGGCTTTCAAACTCCTCCATCGGTACTCCTTCATACGCAAACGTATAGCCACTGGCTATATAATGCACTTCCAGTACTTGCCTTTTCTCATCGTAGCCCACCAAGTCGAACACGGTGGAGTCTATTGCTACATATTCTGTCATTTGTATGGTCAATTAATGAATGATTAAAAAATCACTTATTGTTAGGGTGATGGCTATAAAGGTACATCATTTTTAAATTTTAAAACAAAAAATACCGTTGTGCCAAAGGCAACACAGCCATAGGCTCGCAAGTAATTACCTTGCCATCCACTTTCACTTCATAATTTTCTGGGTTCACTTCTATATCGGGCGTTGCATCGTTGTGTATCAAATCTTTTTTGCCAATATTCCTGCAGTTTTTTACTGGCAAAACCATCTTGCTTAAACCATAGCCTTGCACTATTTTTTTGTCTAACGATACCTGCGAAACAAACGTAGCACAAGTGGCAAACAATGCCTTGCCATAGGAGCCAAACATGTGGCGGTAAATAACAGGCTGCGGCGTGGGGATAGAAGCATTGGGGTCACCCATCCTAGAGGCGATAATCATGCCCCCTTTGATAATCATTTCTGGCTTTACGCCAAACATAGATGGCTTCCAAAGCACAAAATCTGCCAGCTTTCCTACTTCCAACGAGCCTACATATTCCGAAATGCCATGGGAAATGGCAGGATTGATGGTATATTTAGATACAAAACGTTTTACCCTGAAATTATCATTCCCACTGCTTTCATCTTCCGGCAATGCACCACGTTGTACTTTCATCTTATGTGCCGTTTGCCAAGTGCGGGTGATTACCTCGCTTACACGCCCCATTGCTTGGGAGTCGCTGCTCATCATGCTGAAAACGCCCATGTCGTGCAGTATATCCTCGGCTGCGATGGTTTCAGGGCGTATGCGGGAATCGGCAAAAGAAACATCTTCTGGTACTGTCTTGTCTAAGTGGTGGCAAACCATCAACATATCCAAATGCTCGTCAATGGTGTTCACCGTGTAAGGCCGGGTGGGGTTGGTAGATGAAGGCAGTACATAGGGATACATGGATGCCTTGATAATATCTGGGGCGTGTCCACCACCCGCACCTTCCGTATGGAAAGTGTGTATTACCCTGCCGTCAATGGCTTTGATGGTATCTTCCAGAAAGCCGCCTTCGTTTAAAGTATCGGTATGTATAGCAACTTGCACATCGTATTTGTCTGCTACTTTTAACGAAGCATCTATCACGGCAGGAGTGCTGCCCCAATCTTCGTGTATTTTCAAGCCCAAAGCCCCAGCTTCTATCTGTTCTTCCAAAGGTTCTAGGCTTGCACAGTTGCCTTTGCCAAAAAAACCTAAGTTCATAGGAAATGCCTCTGCTGCTTCCAGCATTTTTTGTATGTTCCATGCACCGGGGGTAACTGTGGTTGCATTGGTGCCATCGGCTGGCCCAGTGCCACCACCAATCATGGTAGTAATGCCACTAAAAAGGGCATGGTCTATCTGTTGTGGGCAAATGAAGTGTATGTGGGTATCAATGCCGCCAGCCGTTGCAATCAAGCCAAAGCCACCATGCACTTCTGTGCTGGCACCAATTACCATATTGGGGGTAATGCCTTCCATGGTGTCGGGGTTGCCAGCTTTGCCAATACCTGCAATTTTGCCGTCCTTTATGCCAATATCTGCTTTTACAATGCCCCAATGGTCAATGATGATTACGCCAGTAATCACAAAATCCAGTACGCCATCGGCACGCTTGGCCGTGGCAGATTGTGCCATGCCGTCACGGATGGTTTTGCCGCCGCCAAACTTGGCTTCATCACCATAAACGGTATAGTCTTTTTCTATTTCTATAAACAACTCTGTATCGCCCAAGCGCACTTTATCGCCCGTGGTAGGGCCGTACATGTTGGCGTATTTTGTCCTGTTGATGTTCACTTTAATTTGTTTTGAATTTTAAGTTTTGAGTTATATGATTTGTTTTAAGTTTTGTGTTTTAGGTTTTGTGCTAAGCTCGTGTAATATAACTTAAAACACAAAACTCAAAACTTAAAACAACCTCACCCGCTCAAGTGCCTTTGCCTTCACCGCCGCATCTTCTAATGCACCATCTACCAAGTTGTTGAAGCCAACAATGGTTTTGCTGACGCCAAAAGTTACGAGTTCTATGTCTTTTTCTTCGCCTGGCTCAAAACGAACTGCTGTTCCGGCAGCTATGTTTAGGCGCATACCGTAAGCAAGTGGCCTGTCGAATTTCATTTGCCTATTTACCTCAAAAAAATGAAAGTGGGAGCCTATTTGCACAGGCCTGTCGCCCGTATTTACTACGGTTAGGCTAACAGTAGCACGGCCTACATTACATTCAATATCCCCTTTTGCTAATATGTATTCCCCTGGAACCATGTTTTTTGTTTTAAGTTTTATGTTTTGTGTTTTGAGCGGATTAAATTTGTATTTGTGTTTCAGGAAATTAAAGTAACTTAAAACTTAAAAGACAAAACTCAAAACAACTATCTTATAGGGTCATGCACCGTCACCAACTTGGTCCCATCAGGAAAAGTGGCTTCTATCTGTACATCGTGTATCATTTCAGGTATGCCTTCCATCACGTCTTCACGAGTGAGGATAGTGGCACCAAACTGCATCAATTCTGCCACAGATTTGCCATCCCTTGCAGCTTCCTGCAAGCGAGAGCTTATCAGGGCAATGGATTCTGGGTAGTTCAATTTCAAGCCCCTTGCCTTGCGCTTTTCAGCCAGTTCCCCCGCAAGGAACAATAATAGTTTTTCTGTTTCTCTTGGTGAGAGGTGCATATAGCCTACAGTTAATAGTGAATCAAATACTTATAAGTTGACAAAGTAGCAATTATTGCGGAAAATAAAAAACAATTTTGTGAAGAGGAAAAAAAATTAAACCACAAGGCACACAAAGGATTTACACAAAGTACACTAGTAAAATACCCTATGTTTAGTTGGTACGTTACAAATAAGGATACAAGGCCATCAGTGATTGCATCTATGAAAGCGAAATGCAATGTGCTTTTTAATCTCCTTATTACTTTGTTTTCCTTGTGTTTCTTGCTCCTTGTGAACCTTGTGGTAAAATATCCTCTGAAGTTATCTTTCCCTCTTATTAAAAATAACTCAAGTTTGTACTAGGCGATAATTCCAACAAAGTTTTATACATCAGTTGCACCGTGCTGTCAATATCGTCCTTGTGCAGCATTTCCACCGTGGTGTGCATGTAGCGCAGCGGTATAGAAATCAACACGCTTGGGCAGCCATCATTGGCATAAGCAAAGCTATCCGTGTCTGTGCCTGTGCTACGGCTTACGGTGCGCATTTGTAGCGGTATTTTGTTTTTTTCTGCCACGTCTTGCACTAGTTGCAGTAATTTGTTGTGCACAGCAGGCCCATAACAAGGGGAAGGCCCTTTGCCGCAAGCCACATCGCCTTCAATCATTTTATTGATCATGGGGGTTTGGGTATCGTGCGTAACATCGGTAATAATAGCCACATCTGGTTTTATACGGCGGGCAATCATTTCTGCGCCACGCAGGCCTATTTCTTCCTGCACCGCATTTACAATGTACAAGCCATAAGGTAGTTTGGTGTTATTTTCTTTTATCAAACGCGCTACCTCTGCAATCATAAAACCACCAATGCGGTTGTCCATGGCACGGCCAATATAATAGCCATTTGCCAATTCGTCGAAACCTTCTTCATAGGTAATAACGGAGCCTACATAGATGCCCAAATCTTCCACTTCTTTTTTGGTCCTGGCACCACAGTCAAGAAAAAGGGTTTCTACCTTAGCTTGTGGTTCTTTTTCGCCACCTATGCGTGTATGGATAGCAGGCCAGCCAAACACTGCTTTCACAGCACCTTTTTTGCCATGTATCAATACCCTTTTTGCCGGGGCTATCTGATGGTCTACACCGCCATTGCGTTTTACATATATCAAACCCTCTGCATTGATATAGTTAACAAACCAGCTAATCTCATCGCAGTGTGCCTCTATTACCACTTTAAAAGCGGCATCAGGATTAATAACACCAACGGCGGTGCCATAAGGGTCGGAAAAATAGGTATCTACAAATGGCCTAACATATTCAATCCACAATTTTTGCCCACCGCTTTCAAAACCAACAGGGGATGGGGTATTGATATAGTTCCTTAAAAATTCCAAAGAACCTTGCGTAAGTACGGAGGGGGCTTTTTGTTCCACATTTGCAGTAACTATTGATTCCTTTGCAGTTGCTTTTTCTTTTTTAGCTGCTTTTACTGTTTCTTTTGCTTTCTTTTCTTTTGCCATTTTTTGATTGATTAATATTGTAAAAATTGTTTAGACTTTTTGTCCGACCTCACCCCACGCCCTACCTCACCCCAGCCCTCTCCAAATGGAGAGGAAGAAACAACAAAGGAAAGGGGGCCTTCCCATGACAAAAACAAGATACTTGTTTTTTTGTAATTTATTTAATTGATATGCTAAAAATTCCTAATTCCTAATTCTTAATTCCCAATTAAACCAACATCCCCAAAATGCCGCACACTGCTTTTGCTAGCATTAGCCCATCTATAATTGCAAGGTAATAGAGAATGCCCTTACGGCGTTGCATGGAATAGGCAACAGTTATTAACAATATAAAAGGGATGGTATTAAAAACAATGCGGGTGGCTGGGAAATGATGGGTAAAAGCATACCCAAGGAACGTGCCTAAGCCAATGATGCACAATGGCAAAAGGATATAAAAAATCGTTTTCCGCAAGCCTAACCGAACGACAAATGTTTTTAGTTGGCGGTTATGGTCGGCCACATAATCTTTGATGTCGAACATGATACACAGCACAGTGATGAACATAAAGTTTTTAATAAACAAAAACACTGCAATGGTATGGAACACATAATTGCCATGTTTAAATAAAACCCTGAACAGTAGTGGATACACGGTAACAACCCCCGCCCATACAAAGCCAATAACAAACGGCTTTAGCCAGCCAGTGTCCCTTAAATTAAAATGGCCTCTCGAGGAAGGAAGCTGTACACCGTAATACAATGCCGCAACAGTAGGAAAGATTGCTAACAAAAACCAATATAAAACTGGGATGCTTTGCCAATGAAAAGAAGAAGTAACTAAAATAGAAACCATGCACAATGCCAATATAATGGCCAATGCAATCTGAGAGAAATATATAGATTTTTTATTGTGTGCATACCATAAGGTACGCTCATTGTATACATTAGCACCGGGCGAAGTATCGTGCATATAAGCCTTGGTATAGTACAAAACGGTTGCAGCAAACACACCTAGGTAATAACCAGGCTGATTTAATGGGGAAAATTGCTGTACGCTCCCTTCCACGGAAAGCAATACCGTGCAAAGCCCATAAAAATAATTACCGAAAAAGAGGGACTGGACAAATCGATAAGGCAATTTGTATTGTTTAATTTAGTAAGAACGTATAATAAGGAGATTTTAAAGTGTCGCTAAGGTGTCCTGCCTTATCCTTTAAGCAAAACCTGAAAGATGATGTATCTGTTTTTCCAGCTCTACCAGATGCATTGATACAGGCATCAACAACTATCCTAGTTGAATCTTTGGATGTTGAGCTATAAACAAATGGAAGGTTAATATCGCCGGCTTGGTTTTTAGTAGCAGGAAAATATGGGATGGGGTACTGGTAAGTACTTTCTTTGAGCTTAAATGCCCCAACAGGCGAGTCTGGGCAAACCTTGGAAACGCGCTGTATAAAAATACTGTCTATATCGCCTTGTTTGTCTGTAAACCCAAGCACGAAAGTAAACGCATCGGGTACATCCAGCGTTGTAGATGAGGGCAAACTTTTAAAGCTAAGTTGAGGCCTGTCCGTATATTTATCCTTGTTGCAAGCATTGCAAATAATTGCAAACGAAAGAAGTAATGCTATTTTTGTCCTCATATTTCGAAAATTATATCAAATTTACTTAAACTCTTCATATAAATTCCTGTGGAGGATACTATCATTAACAATATTTTTTCAGTTACACCAGAAAACTTCGATGCTGTAGCCCATCAGGTTTTCCAATTTCAAGTGCAAGAGAATTTGGTTTATGGGGAATGGGCTGGATTAGTGAGTGGGCAGTGGTCAGTGTTAAGTGTTAAGTCACTGCACCCGACTTCTGCACCTTACGCCTTATCCCTTACCCCTTACCCCTTTCTTCCCATCTCCTTTTTTAAAAGCCATGTTGTTGCTGCAACACAATTTGAGCCAGGAGCCATATTTGAAAGCAGTGGCACAACACATACTATCAATAGCAAGCATTTGATAAAAGACTTGTCTATTTACAGGCAAAGCTTTTTAACAGCTTTTCAATTGTTTTATGAAAACATCAATGAATGGTGCATTATTGGCTTGCTGCCTTCTTATTTAGAAAGGGGCAATTCATCATTGGTAATGATGGCAGACGCATTGATAAAATTATCGAACCATCCTAATAGTGGCTTTTATCTTAATGATTTAGAGGGATTACAAATTGTTTTGCAGCAACTGGAAGCAAAACAGCAAAAAACCTTGTTGATTGGGGTAACTTTTGCCTTGCTTGATTTTGCAGAGCAGTACCCAATGCAATTGAAAAACACGGTGGTAATGGAAACTGGGGGCATGAAAGGGCGGCGAAGGGAATTGACAAGGGCCGAAGTGCATCACATTATTAGCAATGGGCTTGGGGTGGAAAAGGTACATTCGGAGTATGGGATGACTGAACTGCTCAGCCAAGCTTATTCTGCTGGGGATGGCCGCTTTGTTTGCCCTCCTTGGATGAAAGTGTTTGTAAGGGCAGAAGACGACCCATTGGATATAAAGCCTTTTGGCAAAGGGGTATTGAACATAATAGACCTTGCAAACCTGTATAGCTGCTCTTTTATTGCGACCGACGATGTGGGAATTGTATATGAAGACGGCAGCTTTGAAGTGTGGGGAAGGCTGGATAACAGCGACATAAGAGGTTGCAGTTTGTTGGTTGTTTGAGTGCAAGTGTTGGTTTTACTGCATAGGTACATAGCTTGTTTGAAAAAGAAAAAAAAGTTTAAAAAGTATTTATAAAATAATTTTCCTCTTTTTTTATTCTTCCCTTAAAACTTTGTGCCGCTTTGTGTCTTCGTGCCTTAGTGGCAAAATAATACCTAAGTCCCAACAATACTTTTTAGTATGCGTATTGAACAATTAACTTTTACCCGTTTCCTTGCTGCGCTTATTATAGTGGTGTTCCATTTTGGGCTAGAAGTACCGCCTTTCACGCATCCATCCGTTTCTTTTTTGTTCAGCAATGTGGGCATCAGCTACTTTTTTGTACTGTCTGGCTTTGTAATGGTGGTGGCTTATAGTAAATCGGGCAAACCCATCAAGCCTGGCATTTATTTCAAAAACCGCTTTGCACGGGTATACCCAGTTTACTTATTGGCTTTCCTGCTCACTTTACTCATCATGTGGATATGCTATATCCCTATCAAAACCGAAGCTATTCCCTTCAATATATTCATGGTGCAGTCCTGGCTTCCACCATATACTTTGGTCATCAACAGGCCAGGGTGGACACTTTCGGTGGAGGTATTGTTTTACCTAAGTTTCCCATGCTTGTATAACCATGTTTATACAAAATACAAATTAGTTCCCATTGCTATTGCCATATTGGCTTTTTGGCTTATTTCGCAAATGATAGGCAGCTATTTACTTGCCTCGGCATGGTACAAAGCGGACGAACTGCACCACAACCTGCTTTACTACTTCCCTCCCCTGCACTTCAACCAGTTTTTAATGGGCAATTTGTTTGGTTTGGTGTTGTTGAAAGTGTATGGCCATTTTACTAGGAATTTAGATTTAGTCGTTGTGGCATTATTGGCTTTTACGGCCGCTTTGCTAAAATACCCTGTGCCTTATGCCAACTACCACGATGGGTTCTTGGCTATTTTGTTTGCTGTTATCATTTTGTGCATCTCGCTGAATAATGGCTTTTTCACCAAGATTAGCAACCACAAGTCGTTGATATTTTTAGGCGAAATTAGTTTTGGTATTTATATTTTGCAAATACCTGTGTATAATATCGTATATAAAATAACAAAGCCTTTTTACTACCAGCATACACAGGTATTTTTTTATGTTTACCTAGTGGTATTAATATTGTTTGCTGCATTTAGTTTCCAGTACATAGAAACGCCATTGCGTAGGTGGATAAGGCGGCACTATTAATCGGCTGCATAAAATTTTTTCGCTTTGTCCTGATACGCCCCAATCTATAAAAATCTTATCTTTGTGCTACAAATGCACTTGATACCAATAACTTACAAAACTAGTGTCTTGGCATCCTAATCGTAGCTCTTTTTTTACTAATATTAAGATAGTTGTAGTCCCAAAATTTGGTCTTGTATTTATGGCTGTAAAATACGCACAAATCAAGCACAAAATGAGCATAAATAACGCACAAAATACTCATAAAATAAGCATAAAATAAGCACGAATCACGCACAAAAATTTGATGTTATTGTTGATAATCAATGGCTTACAAGGGAAGTAACGATTTTTGAAAAAAGAGACAGCGTAAAAATCCCACAAAAATGGCAAAACTGAAACTATTTTAATAAAACACTAGGAAATATCAATATTATTAAAATATGCAATTATTGTCACCTTGCCCTGTTCCTGTTACCTTTTCCTTTAGGTACTTGTCCCGGTCTTTCGGGAGGGGTGAGGTTCCGTTAGGTTGATTTTTTAGTAAAAAAAGCAAAAAACTTTTATATACCCCTATTAATCTATGTGGCAAAAAATCTACCACAATCAATTATATTGCACCCGTTATAACCCACATATATGAAATTTCTCCTCCTCAATTTAGATTTCCTCGACCATCCCAGAATAGTTGTAAGTCATAAGTCGTAAGTAAAAAACTATGACTTATGACTTACGTCTTATCACTTACAACATACAACTTATAACGTATAACTTACAACGTACAACTCAATGAGGACAGAAAATTTATCAGATAGGAGCCAATACTTTCTAGATTTAGAAGAAAAATTTGGCGCACACAATTACCATCCCCTTCCAGTAGTGCTAAAAGAAGGGAAGGGCGTATATTTAACAGATGTAGATGGCAAACGTTATTTCGACTTTCTTAGCGGCTACTCGGCCGTTAACCAAGGGCATTGCCACCCTGCCATCATTAGTGCATTGACCAAACAGGCAAAAAAACTTACCCTTACCTCCCGTGCATTCCACAACAATATGCTGGGCGAGTATGAAGAATACATTACCCAATATTTTGGGTACGACAAGGTATTGCCTATGAACACAGGCGTGGAAGGTGGAGAAACAGCCATTAAGCTAGCCCGCAGGTGGGCTTATACTAAAAAAGGCGTGCCTGAAAACCAAGCAAAAGTGATTTTTGCCGAGGGTAATTTCTGGGGCAGGACATTGGCTGCCATCTCTGCTTCTACCGACCCAAGCAGCTACAAAGGTTTTGGTCCTTTTATGCCAGGCTTTGAAATAGTGCCTTATAACGATGTTGTTGCATTGGAAAAAGCTTTTCAAGACAGCAACGTGGCCGCTTTTATGGTAGAACCCATACAAGGCGAAGCAGGCGTGGTGATACCAGACAAGGGCTACTTGAAAAAAGTAAGGACTTTGTGTTCTAAATACAAAGTATTGTTTATTGCAGATGAAGTGCAAACAGGGCTTTGCCGCACTGGAAAAATGCTAGCTTGCGACCATGAAAACGTACGTCCAGATATTTTAATTTTAGGCAAAGCCTTGAGTGGTGGCACCATGCCAGTAGCAGCTATACTGGCCGATGACAAAATAATGCTTACCATCAAACCTGGTGAGCATGGCAGCACTTATGGCGGCAACCCATTGGCATGTGCGGTGGCCATTAGTGCCTTGCAAGCGTTGAAAGACGAAAACATGGCAGAAAATGCCGAGGCAATGGGTATTGTTTTAAGGGAAGAACTGGCAAAATTGAGGTCGCCTTTTGTAAAAACAATCCGGGGAAAAGGTTTGCTTAATGCAATAGTAATAGAGCATAAAAACCCTGATGCTTCTTGGGATTTATGCCTAGCATTAAAAGACAATGGCCTATTGGCAAAGCCAACCCATGGCGATAAAATACGCTTTGCACCTCCCTTGATAATAAACAAAGAGCAGATATTGGAAAGCGTGGAGATTATTGGAAAAGCGCTTTCGCAGCTATAGTTTTGTTTTGTGTTTTGTGTTTTAAGTTTTGTGTTGTCAAAACTTAAAACATTTTCCAGCTTCTGCTAAAACTCAAAACATAAAACTTAAAACCTAAAACAAAAAAATGCACCATCCTGAAACCCATTTAAAAAGTTCTGACCTGCTTACAGATATTGTTATTGGCATGAGTGATGGGCTTACCGTTCCTTTCGCATTAGCAGCAGGGCTAAGCGGTGCGGTGGACAACAACACCATCATTACCATTGCTGGTATTGCCGAGATAGCCGCAGGCTCCATAGCCATGGGGCTTGGCGGCTACCTGGCCGGTAAAACCGAGCAAGACCATTACAACAGCGAATTAAAAACAGAATACGAGGAAATAGAAACCAAGACAGAAGTAGAAAAAGAAGAAGTAAGGCAATTTTTCAGGGAATGGGGCTTTAGTAAAAACCTGCAAGACCAAGCAGTAGAAGAAATATGCAAAGACAAACACCTATGGGTAGAATTTATGATGAAGCATGAGTTAGGCCTAGACAAGCCCGACCCAAAGCGTGCTAGGAAAAGCGCCTTTAATATTGGTGTATCGTACATAGTAGGCGGGCTAGTACCCCTTAGCCCCTATTTTTTTATACATGATTCTGTTGGTGCATTAAAAGTATCTGTAGGCATTACCTTAGTGTGCTTGTTCATCTTTGGGTATTTCAAAAGCAAACTCACAGGCATAAACGCTTGGGTGGGCGGCCTAAAAGTAATGCTGATTGGTGCTGCGGCGGCGGGTGCTGCATTTGGCATTGCCAAGCTAATTGAAGGTGGGCATTAAATCATTGCCACAAAGGCTCGAAGACTCAAAGTAGCGCTAAGAAAAGTAGAAAGAAAGGACAATGAATTATATACATTGCTTTTCCTTTAAAACTTTGTGCTCCTTTATGCTTTAGTGGCAAAAAAATACTAAAAAACTTTTCCAACTTAGACCATAATCTACTAATTTTGTAGGATAATATATTTTTCATTGGAACAAACAAATACATTATTCCCGGTTTTTTTGAAGCTAGAGCAGCTTCGTTTGTTAATCGTTGGCGGAGGGTTTATTGGGCTTGAAAAATTACAGGCGGTTATTAATAACTCGCCAGCAACAGACATTACATTAGTGGGCATTACTATAAGCAATGACATTAAAGCACTAGCTGCATTGTACTCCAATATTAAACTGCTTGAAAAACCTTACGAAACAAGCGACCTGCAAAACAAAGACTTAGTTATAGCAGCAGTGAACGACATATCATTAGCTACAACTATTACTGCTGACACCAAACAGCATGGCATTTTGATAAATGCAGCCGACAAGCCAGATTTGTGCGACTTTTACCTAGGCAGCATCGTAAAAAAAGGCAACCTAAAAATTGCTATTTCTACCAATGGCAAATCGCCCACGATAGCCAAGCGGGTAAAGGAAATGATGAATGAGATATTACCAGAACAAATAGACGAGTTATTAAACAACATGCAAGCTTACAGGGCGCAACTGAAGGGCGACTTTGAAAATAAAGTAAACACTTTAAACGAAGTAACCAAAACCCTGATTGTAAAACAACTAGACATACCTGAGGGCAGACCACCATTTAAACTATGGCAGGATGTAGTAAAATGGCTGCTATTAGCATTTTTTTTCATGCTTCTTGGCCATGCTGTATTCCTCTATGTACCACTGGGTACTGTGGTTACAGGCATTAAAGTTATCCCGCAATATATTGACACACCTTCTTTTCTCCTCATGGTATTGGCAGGCTTTATGGCACAGATGGCAGATGGCAGCCTAGGCATGGGCTATGGCACTATATCTACCGTTTTCCTGCTTGCCATTGGCGTTAACCCTGCTATAGTTAGCAGCAGGGTACACTCGGCCAGGGTGTTTAGCAGTGGTGTTTCCGGTTATAGCCACCACCGCTTTGGCAATATCAATAAAAAACTATTTAGCGCCTTGGTTATCCCAGGCATTATAGGTGCCATTTCAGGCGCAGCACTAGCAGTTTTTGCAAAGGAATATGCCATTTATGTGCGCATCCCATTATCGTTCTATACCATTTACCTTGGGTATTATATTATCCGCAAGGCTTTTGCTAAAAAAATTGTACAAGACAGTGTAAAAAACGCTGGCTGGCTAGCTTGCGCAGGGGGCTTTTTAGACGCCTTTGCAGGTGGCGGCTGGGGGGCATTGGTAACCAGCACGTTGATTGCCAAACGCAAGACTACCCGTTATGTAATAGGCTCCGTGTGCCTAGCAGAGTTTTTTGTGGTGTTTGCCAGTGCCACTACTTTTTTTATACTCTTAAAACATATCCCTATTTTAGATGTGCTGGGGTTGATACTTGGGGGCGTGGTAGCTGCCCCCATTGCCGCTAGGCTTGTTGGCAAAATACCCGTGAAAAAAGTATTGATTGGCGTGGGCATACTCGTAATACTGACTAGCACCAATACATTAGTGAAAAGTGCAATGACTGTGCTGCAGATAATACATAAGAAATAGGCAATGTTATTTGCAGGTTTGTTTAATCTGCCACGAAGGCATGAATACTCAAAGAGGCACAAACTTTTAAGGGAAGAAAAGAAAAAGAAAAAATATGTTATCAATACCTTTTAATCTTCTTTTCTTCGTGTTTCTTCATGTTTTTGTGCCTTTGTGGCGAAAAAGCATATTCTGCTTGGTAAGTAAAAAATTATTACTCACCAAGCAGAATCTATTGCATACATCTAAACCCCAATGTTGAAGCCCTGTCTATGCCTTCGTACATTAAAAAATACTTGCAATGAAAATCAATGGGCTGCTTGCCACCTGGTGCCAATTTGAAGTAAGATGTGCCGCCGCCAAAGTACCAACGGGATGTTTTTAGCTGCCAACTTTCGCAACCGCCACGCAGGGTTATAAACCTGTTGTAGCCATCATTCCTTTCGCTTTCATTCCATTCCCAAACTTTGTTGAAAACAAACTTGTCACCTTGCGTTTCTGCGGCGGCTTGCCACTCCCATTCGGTGGGCAGCCGCATGCCTGCCCATGCTGCATAGGCCCTTGCATCTTCCAAAGACACATACACAACTGGCAAATTCTTTAGTGCATGGGGGCAGGTTTTACCGTTCCAGTGTTTTAAAAAATTATCGGTATTGGCAGGTTTGTAGTTAGATTGTAATAGGAACGCTTCAAATTCGCCATTGGTAACCACTTTGGGCATGATGCTAAAACTGGGCAATGCAATATGCTGGTGGTGGATAATGAAATTGTATCCATTTTCTTTAACATACTTATAATCGGTTTCTTTAACCGCATCCTCATCAGGGTAACAATCACCTTCCCTTTGTGCATGTTTTACGGTAAAATTATAGTTGCCACCCTTTATTTGCAATAATTGTTGATGGCTATTGGCGGTGGCGGGGCTTGCAATTTCAGGAGGCAGTTTGGCATATTTAATAGATAAGACCTTGGCATACTCATCGGTAAGCGGCAAGGATGTTGTTTGTTCAATGTGTTGCTTTTCAAGCAATGCCAAGATGGGTTTTGAAGGGGTGTTTTTTAAGCCCAGCACACAGCCCAGCCTGTCAATATTTAAACTAATCTTTCCATTGTCAACAAGCAATTTTTCACCAGTCCACAAATCGAAATATTGCGTGTACGCTTTATCTACCTCTAATTGAACGGTAACATTGCCCAAAGCAGTATTGGCCACCACGTTCCATATTCTAATGTCGCTATTTTCCCAAGAAGAGGCGTTTACTGTTGAGTTATTGGTTGGCAAGTAAGGCTTCCATGAATCGGAAGTATATAGGAGATTAAATTGCTGCCAAATGGCGTTCATTTTACGGATTGTTTGCCTGTCTTTTGCATTCCATTTGTTCATAATACCAAAAATATTTTCCCAAACGATAATGCCCTGCCCGTTTATCCAGGTAAATGCCATATCATTTTGTCGATTGGTGGCAAAACGGTTTATTCGCAGTTGCATGTGGTCCGGGATAATCCATTTTAAAGCCAAAACACCTTGGTTGTTAATTGGCTTTACGGTTTGCGCCCATGAAGTAGTTACTGCATTAGTGCCTTGGCATACTTGCAACAATGGGCTTAATTCTGGGCCTACGGTTACGCCACGTTTGTACTTGTCCAATTCTGGTTGAAATTCAAAACCATAAGTACCCACATCCATAAAAAGACCATCGGCATTGGTTTTTCCAATAATACTAGGGAATGTTTTAAAGTCTGATGTATCGGAATGACGGGTATCCACATCCCATGGGTTGTAAATTAATATCGCTTTTACACCATTGTTGTGAAACTCTCTCACCACATTTTTCAAAGCCTCTACCCCACCATTTGGCATGTTCCTAAAATAATCGAACTGGTTTTTTTCATCAATGCCAATGTTGGGGTAACTGTGCCAAATCATTACCGATTGAAAGCCGCCAAATTCTCGTTTCATTTTATCGCAATATTCTTTCACCTTGTACTTGGCAGCTTTGTAATCCCAAAAATCATTGTCCCAAATAAAGGCAAAGCCCATGATAAAATTCTTTTTCAGCCACTGCATTTCTGGGCGGTCGTACAATTGCCTATCAATGACTTTGGATTTTGGGTGGAACATTACCGCCAATTCGTTGTAGCGTTTTAAACGACTAGGGTTGGTTGGGAACGACAAGCTAAGCCCCCTTACATTTACTTTTGTCAAAGCAGTGTCAACCGCTTCTAACCGCACCACTGGTACCACCGAAAAACTATCGGCATTGAACGCAGGCATTGATATTTCTCTACTAAAATTAGACATTTCACCATCTGCCAAAAAATAGTCTGTTCCTGAAACAACTCTCCTCACAGGGTTAGAAATCTCCTCCCCTTTGTACTTGAACTGAAAATCTATAAATACTTTTACTTGGCCTTGCTTTACATCCAATATACCAGCTACCACTATTTTTTCTGATGGCTCCAATTTCATGGCAAAAGCTACTTTATTAAAATTTATGGAGGTTTTCTTTACTTTATTAAATATTAATTCAATAAAATAGGCAGAGGTATCATTCAAGTGTTCACGCACATAGGTTTGATATTCCTTTATTTTTTTGTACCAGGTATCCCAGTCTTCCCCCGGTTTTGGTGGGTTGATAACAGATTCACTATGCTCCAATGTTTCCGAATATTTCCAATTGGTGGTACCATCGTACATATCTGCATTCAACACATATTGCGAGAATGGCAAGCGCAGCAACTCTTTTTTTTGGGAGAAAGCAGTGGTATTGTATAAAAAAACGACAAAAACAATGAGTATAAACTTCTTAACCGGTAGTTTCATTAAAAATGGCTTTAGTACACCCATAAAAAATATATTTATTTACGTTTTTCAAACTTATTATAATAAGTCAAAACTAAAATAAAATTCTCATTCCAGTGGAATATTTCTTTTACTTCTGATTAAAATTATTGCTACTACTCATAAAATTGGTTATGCCTTTTTGCCACAAAGGCACAAAAAAGGGGCATTTCAACTCTTCACTTTTTATTCCCTTTTTTATATATCAGCAACATACATAATTGATGGTTATAGCCGCATTTAAATCTCACCCTCTCCCCAGTTATCTCCGAAAGGAGATGGGGCAAGAACAAAAGAGGGAATACTAAGAACTAAGCGAATATTTGAAATGGATTTTTTTCTTTTTTCCGCAATTTATTTTTTTTAGAATCTTTCTTTTTTCCTATAACTCATTGATATTCAGTTATTTATGTTTTTTCAGCCGCGTTTTTTATGATAATTTATGTGAATTTTATGATAGTTTATTGATAGTAAAATGATAGTATATTGATAATGGAATAATAATTTATTGATAAGAAACTGATAAGATTTTGATGGTGGATTATCATTTTCCCTAGTGATATACCAGCTTGTGAAGGAGCTAAAGCTAATGTGGCTAGTTCCTATTTTAATATAAAGTTGGCATGGATATGTATAAAGCCCAAAATAAAAATCCTATATGGGGGAAATATGCCCCCATATAGGGGGAAATTTGGGATGCTCATGGGGGCATATTTCCCCCATATAGGATTGTGCTTTTCAATATCCCGTAAATTATTCCCAATTTTACAGTACATGGCGCTCTTTGTCACAGTCAGGCCCCCAAACGAACCAGTTGTGCTAGCATACGTCCTTAGCCTTGTGGCACTATTTTTAACATCAAAATAAAAAAGTTATAATATGTACATTTCCCACTCAAAAAAAAACGAAAAACACGCACTTTTCACGCACAAAACACGCACAAATCACTCATTTTTCACTCATAAAACACTCACCAAACACTCACTTATAAAAACCATAAAATGCTGTATTTCAATGAGTTATGTTCACAGAAGGCCTAAAATTTAAAATCAGGGGCAAAATACCCTACCAAACAAAGGGTGGCAATACCTCCAAAAAGGGTAAAAAAAGAGGTATCCGCACAGTAGCTCTTCTAAGGGGTAAAGTAGGTACAGCTATTTTAGGATAAACAATTAGCGAAGTTTTGAAATGCACCCTTAAACATCGCCTGTTTCTGCCAAATAGAAAAAAAACTAAATTTTGAAATGCGCCCCAGAAAAACAAAGAAAAACTAGGTAGAAAGGTATTTAGTAACATGCTTTTTCTTCTTTTTCTTTCCTTGTTCCCTTAAACCTTTGTGCCACTTCGTGCCTTCGTAGCAGAATAACCAAACTTTCAAATGAGTAAGCCATTATTTTTATGATTTTATTCATTTAGCCCATTTACTTAAAAGGCTTCAATATCAATTATCACTTGTAACTATCAATTTTGGGTTCAGTTTTTTTACAGCTTCAATACCTTTTGGTGAAACTTGGCTTTGCCAGCAATAAACTACTTTCAAGTTTTTTAGCGTAGCCAATTCAAGCAGCCCCCTGTCGTCAAACTTGGTGTTTACCACATTCAAATACTCTAAATTTTGAAATTGCTTGATGGTAGCAGCACTACTGCCAGTAATTGCTGTGCCTTCAATATTTAGCTTAACGATATTTTTACAGTTTACAATTTGCTTTAACCCACCATCTGTAATTTTTGTATTAAAAAGTTTCAACCAAACCAATTGCTGCGGGATCTTACTTATCAACATCATTTTCGAATCATCCAAATTGGCATCATTCACGGCACTTACTTCCAAGAATGGTTGGTTTTGCGAAACGGGGCTAACTATTAGGTGTTCCTTTTTCAAGGCATCTATATCAGCCGATGCTGCCTCAGACACTTTTTGTTGAAAAACTACCGAAGCAGGTGTTTCTTTAGATGATGAGTCGCCGTTAGGAGCAGCACTAGTAGACAAAGTGGCATTGCCCCCCATGGTTTTAAAATAAGCCGCTACTTCTTCTTTTTTAGGCAACTCTTTTACTTTCGCTTTCATGGAAGCACCATTGGCAATCCACCATTTTATCAATGCTATTTCTTCATTGGTTAAGGCTGGTTTTCCTTTTGGGGGCATCCTTTTTTCATCACTTTCTGGCAAAAGCACCCTTTTTATCAATTCGCTTCCTTCTGCATCTTTTGGAACAATTACTGCCCCATGCTTGCCTCCTTTTATTAACAGCACTTCCGTATCCATCCTCAAGCCACCCTTGGTTTTAGAGGCATTATGGCAACTGCTACATTTTGCTTCGATAACGGGGGCAATTAAATCTTGATATACAACCGCTTCATTTATATCAGTGATTTTTTTATTAGCCGATTTGCTCGATTTTGAAGCTATTTCAAACCAACTGCGGAATGGCTCGGGGGTATTCATGGTTAAATAATCTTCCCCGTGTGTCATATTGCCCCCAAGGTGGCCTGTGAAAGTGAGAAGGAACATGAGTAGCAAAAACAACCCAACATATACTTTTGACATGATGGCGCCCTGAATAAAAGCAACATTGTTTTTCAGTAGCCAAGTAATGCCAGCAACAACAGCCACACTTATGCCCAGCCATTGGTGCCAAAACAAGGTGCTTTCATTATACCCGCCAGAGGAGGAAAGTAACCAACCAAATAAACAAGATATAAGTGCTGAAATAAAACCAAGGCAAAGCGAAATGCTTACGGCTTTGTTTAAAGAATCGTTCTTGGCGCGTATCCGTACCATTTCAAGCGTGAAAGCAATAATGAGGATGCCGATAGGCAAGTGGACAACTACAGGATGGAAATGTCCAAAAAACAATTCCCAATCTGAGGCTGCATTTATTTCAAGTAAAAACATATTGCAATTAGTGATAAGTATGAAGTGATAAGTATGAAGTGATAAGTATGAAGTGATAAGTATGAAGTGATAAGTATGAAGTATGAAGTAATTGTTACTATGCTCGAAAAGGCATAGACAAGCCGCCCCACTTTATACCCGTTCCAATTTATAAGGATATACTTTACCAGCATTCCATTGCGGTATATATAGGTTTTTGTCATCGTCAACGCACACATCGTGGCAATGTTTAAAAATGGGCGCCGCTTGTACCATTTCTTGCAATTCGTTATGTACATATCTTGGATAAGTGCCACCAGGGTTAGACACCACCCTGTTGTTGCCATCTAAAATAGCTACAAAACCAGAATTGGGGGTTAAGTAATGATGCACCAATGCAGACCAGCATACGCCAGTATATAACATTTCACCATCAAAAACTGGGCGGCTCATATATGCACCCGGCAAATATATAGATGAAAGATACTGCCCATCTAAAGTGAACCGTTTAAAACAGTTTTTCATTCTTTCTGTGCAAATAAGGGTAGGGTTAGCCTTATCCCGAGTGTCCAAGGCAATGCCATGCACCTGCTTGAATTTGTCTTCCTTCACCATACTCTCACCACCAAACTTTCTTATAAATTCCCCTTTTGCTGTGTATTGGAGTACATACTGGCTACCATACCCATCGGCAATGTAAATATCGCCGTTGGGGCCAATACAAGTTTCCGTAGGCTTGAATTTATCGCAATCGCTGTAGGCCCCCACATATTTTGGATGGCGTATTGTAAGCAAAATTTTGCCTTCCAAAGTGGTTTTATACACTTCCCCAAGGTCGTAATCTGTTATGTATAAATATTCTGTGCCATTTTCATTGTGCAATGTCAAACCATGGGCACCAGTCAATTTCAAAGTCCAACTATCTAAAAGCTTACCAGATTTATCATAGATAAGCATATTATTTTTAGGTTCGTTGGTTAGCATGAACAATCTTTTTTGGCTGTCCATTACCATTTCGTGGCAATCGTTTACCGGGTAATCAGATGGGTTTAAATTGCCCCATTCCTTGTTTACCCTGTATTTAAAATGTCCATGCCCAATAATGTCGCTGTTTGCTGCTTTCTTGGCAAGTACCGAAAATGGACGGAGCAATAACGCGCCTGCACCTAACGTAGCAGCCTGTTGAATAAATTGTTTGCGTTCCATATTACCTTTCTACTTTTTTGTTTATGCGCCAAATATTAAGCAATAAGGTTATGGATAACACTACCCGAAACATCCGTCAACCGATAACGCCTTCCTTGGCTTTTGTAAGTAAACTTTTCATGGTCAATACCTAACAAGTGCAGTACAGTTGCTTGAAAGTCGTGTACATGAACGGGGTCTTTGATAATATTATGTGCAAAATCATCAGTTTCGCCATGCACAAACCCGCTTTTAACACCGCCACCAGCCATCCATATACTATAGGCTGCTGGATGATGATCCCTACCAAAAGCTTCTGGGGTTAGTTTACCTTGACAAAAGCTTGTCCTGCCAAACTCCCCGCCCCAAACAACCAATGTGTCATCCAACAAGCCTCTTTGCTTAAGGTCTTTTACTAAAGCAGCGGAAGCCTGATCGGTTTGTGCAGTGGCTTTTCTAATTCCAGAAGTTAAAAAAGAATGATGATCCCAACCAAGGTGGTACAACTGGATAAAGCGTACATCTTTTTCAGCCAACCGCCTTGCAAGCAAACAGTTGTGGGCAAATGACCCAGGCACTTTCACATCAGGCCCATACATATCTAAAATATGCTGTGGCTCGTTGCTTAGGTCGGTAATTTCAGGAACGGCCATCTGCATCCTGTAAGCCATTTCGTATTGGGTAATGCGGCTATCAACTTCTGGGTCATGCCAAGTTTCATTTTGCAACAGGTTCAATTGCTTTATAAAATCCAACGCCCTTCTCCTGTCTATTTGCTCGATACCATCGGGTGTGGAAAGGTACAATACTGGGTCTTTGCCACTCATAAACTGAACGCCTTGGTGCTGCGTAGGTAAAAAACCATTGCTCCAAGCGGCGTTGGAAATAGGTTGGTCGCCACCTCCTTTAGATACCATCACGATGAAAGAGGGCATGTTTTGGTTTAAAGTGCCTAAACCATAACTCAACCACGACCCTATGCTTGGCCTGCCGCTTATTTGGTTGCCTGTTTGCGTAAAAAGCACGGCTGGCTCATGGTTTATCTGATCTGTGTGCATTGTTTTTACAATGCATATATCATCTACTATTTTGCCCGTATGGGGCAGCAAATCACTGATATAAGTGCCATTTGCCCCTTGCTTTGAAAAAGTGGCTGCGGCTCCTGCCAAAGGAAAATGTGATTGGTTGCTCACCATGGTGGAAATACGGGTATTGCCCAAAACAGAGGGTGGGATATCCTGCCCGTGCATGGCATTTAGCCTTGGCTTATAATCAAAAAGCTCCATTTGCGAAGGGCCGCCACTTTGAAACATATATATGACACGCTTTGCTTTAGGCAAAAAATGTGGGTTCACCAAAGGGTGGTTGTCATCAGTAGATGCAATTATTTTTTTAACAACATGGTCCGAAGCTGAATTGCAGCCAAACAAACCGCTTAGTGCTATTCCACCAAGCCCTAAAACACTACCTTTTAGGAATTTCCTCCTCGATTCCTGCATCAACATTTTTTGCAAATCGTTCATATAAAAGGGTTTTATTTTCTTGTTAAAAATTCATCTGTATTCATAATGTCAAGCGCAAGTGTAGAAAGAGCAGCAGTGGCTGCTAATTCAGATGGCTGGTTAATAGTGAATTTGCGATAGCCAACATTTAAGAACTGGCTAGCTTTTGCTGGCTCTTTAGAGTAATGCCCCAATTCTGCTGCATATACATTTTGCAAAACATCCAACTCTTTCCTAGTCGGCTGCCTCCCTGTTAGCATTAGGAATATATAAGAAAATCTTTTCTCATTTTCAACACCAGCATCCTTCATCGATTTTATAGCTAATAGCCTTGCAGCTTCTACAAACTGTGGGTCGTTTAGCAATACCAATGCCTGCAATGGTGAACTCGATATGGTGCGCTTCACAGTGCAGAAATTCCTGTCGGGCGCATCAAAAATTTGCATGGATGGCCTCACGCTGCTACGCTTTACCACGGTATAGATGCTGCGCCTGTAAAGCCCTTCCCCATCTTGTTGCAGATATATATAGTGCCACCTTTTGTCGTTCAAAGCATCCCATAAGCCTTCGGGCTGATAAGGATAAACACTTTTACCGCCAATTTTATCTACTAGCAACCCGCTTACGGCCAAGGCATTGTCCCGTATCATCTCGGCGGGCATCCTATATCGACTGCTTCTTGCAAGCAATTTATTTTGAGGGTCTTTTGCCAGCAGCTCTTTCGTGATAACTGAACTTTGGCGATAAGTGGCACTCATCAAGATCATTTTTTGTATTGCCTTCGTGTCCCATCCATTTTCCCTATAGGTAACTGCTAAATAATCTAACAGTTCTGGGTGGGTGGGCATTTCCCCTTGGTTGCCAAAATCGTCTGTGGTTTTTACTAAACCCCTTCCAAAAATCAGTTCCCAAATCCGGTTCACGGCCACCCTACCCGTTAATGGATGCTGTGGTAGAAACAGCCAATTTGCCAAACCAAGCCTATTTTGTGGAAAATCTTTTGGATAAGGCAAGATAGCATTAGGTGTACTAGGCTGCACTTTGTCGCCATGGCTGTCATACAATCCCCTTTTTAGCACATAAGCCTGCCTTGGTGTAGGCAAATCGCCCATTACCATCGCTTCTTGTATAGAATCGTACAAGGAAGCCAATTGTTTCCTTGCAATCAACAATGGGCTATTTTCATTCTGTTTTGCGTGCATGTTGCCAGAAAGTATTTTTTTGCTGTTATACAAAAAAGCTGCTTCCGCTGGTTCAATTTGGTTATTAAAAATCAACAATTCGTCTATCTCACCCCCTGGCAAAGTTTTGTCTTGAGCCCTTGCCCCTATCGTAAAGCCTTGATAAGGGTAAGGCTGCTTTTGAATGTGCACTTGCGAACGGATGTTTTTTACAAGATGGTCTATTTCAGTTGTCGTTTGTATTTTCTTCCCATCCAAGAACAAATTAACCCCTGCTGCTTTGCTGCTTCCATCGTAGCTGATAGCTACATGGTACCATGTATTGGGTTGCAAAGAATCTTTGCTCAACACACTAATTGCATCATGGGGGAAAGCATGGCTTAGCCTAAAATCCAAATGGTTGTTTTTGAGTATCAAATCATATCCTTGGTAACCATAACGCCTTGAATCGGAACAATAAAAAACAGTAGCAGCATCATAGTTTTTGGGCAATTTCAACCAAAAGCTCATTGCAAAAGGCTCGTAGCGTTCAAAGTAACCCACCTTATAGGCAGGCAAATGCACATAGGTTTCGTCATTGTCTTTTAGTTTCAAGCTTTTCCCTGAAATCCCTGTCCCAGATTCTGTCGATATTGCTTCTGCACTTAGGGAAGGATTAGCAGTGTTTGTAAATACTTTACTGCTATATGGCCCTAAAGGGGATTTCAAATCATAAGCATCTTTAAATGCTGTACCAGGCTTGATAGACTCGAAATTGAGGGCAGCAACGCATTTTTCTTTCAATCCATTTTCAATATTGGTGTTTGCCAACAGTGGTTTGTTTGTTGAAGAAGCCTCTAGTTGCTGTATGTAGCCCTTTAAATATTTTATCCTTTGGTCGTCTTCTTTTTTGGTAAGCAATAATGTTGGACCAGGCAAAATATTGTCATCACCAATATTCGGGTTTGCAGATTCGTTGGTGCTATTAAAAAAAGCTGTCAAGGAGTAATAATCTTTTTGGCTTATTGGGTCATATTTGTGGTCATGACATTTTGCACAGCCAATGCTGGTAGCTAATAATGCCTGACCCAAGGTATTTGTTTTGTCCACCACATACTCTACCCTAAATTCCTCGTCTATAATGCCCGCTTCGGAATTGAGGCGATGGTTCCTGTTGAACCCTGTTGCTAAAATCTGTTCTTGGGTTGCATTGTGCAGCAAATCGCCAGCAAGTTGCCAAGTAATAAACTTATCAAAAGGCAGGTTTTTGTTATAGGCGTTTATAACCCAATCCCTCCAAGGCGAGGCATCACGGTGCCTATCGTCCAAATACCCATAGCTGTCTGCAAAACGGGCCACATCTAGCCAGTATGCTGCCATCCTTTCGCCGTAATGTGGCGATTTTAAATACCCATCCACCATCAATTCGTATGCATTGGGGCGGGTGTCATTTACAAAATGATTGATTTCTGCCAATGTAGGTGGCAGCCCAGTAATATCAAAAGCTACACGCCTTATGAGAGTGTATTTATCTGCCTCAGCCGATGGTTGCAGCCCTTCTTTTTCCAGTCTTTTCAATACAAACTTGTCAATATCGTTCCTTGCCCATCCCTTGTTTTGAACAGAAGGCACATCAGGTTTTTCTGGCGCCACAAAAGCCCAATGGGGTTTGTATTTTGCGCCTTCCTTCACCCATTTTATCAATATAGCCTTTTCTTGAGGGGTAAGTTGCAGGTGAGATTCTTTCGTGGGCATTTGATAGTCGGCATCTTCACTTAGTATCCTGTGTATGATTTCGCTTTTGCTTAGGCTGCCAGGCTTGATTGCTTTTAGGCCACTTTCAGTTACTTTGGTATAAGCAAAATCAGCAATATCCAATCTTAAATCCGCCTTTTGTTTTTTTGCATCTGGCCCATGGCAACTAAAGCATTTATCAGAAAGGATGGGCTTCACGTCAATATTATAGTCCACTTTTTCAGGAACATCTACCATTGCTTGCTCCACATCCTTTGGCAAATCTATTTTATCGCAACCAATGAAAAAAAGCGATCCGAGAATAAAAAAATAGAATCGTTTTACTATACCCATATTACTTAATGTTTATGACAAGAAAAACAGAGAAGGCATTAGTGATTATTGGAAATCCCAAAAAAGATATGCCAAATAATCTATCACTATGACGTAACATGTATAGCTTTACTACTTACGAATTACGAAAATTAAATTATAGCAAAACTCACTATTTTAATTTTCTGAAATCATACTCCTCGCAAGAATATCATTGTTTTACTAAAAAGATTGATATGCCCCACAATCAGGGCTACTGGAAGGCCTACCGATATTCAAAATATCTTTTACGGAGTAATAACCTGCCACTGTGGAACCAAAACCTTTTGCAGAACTAACAGGACTTGTAATAGCTGTATTCAACTGGAAATCAAAAGCTCCAGTAGCCACACTTATAAAATTGGGGATACCTCTTGTATTGTTTACAAGGGTTACGCCCTGTATAGACGATGGTGTAATGCTACCATTGTAAAGTACATTATTAGAATAATAAATATTTACATTATAATAGGCTGGCCCACTTTTGGTATAGCCGTTGTCTATGCACTTACCGCCAGTTTTGGCACAGGCAATATTATTAGTGAATCTAACATTTTTACTAGCATAAGACGCATCCATTTCGGCGTAGTTAAGTACTTGCCCATTTTCAAAGGTAGTATTGTTGCGTACTACCAAATTTTGTGCACTCACCATGTGTATGCCCCCGCCTCCGTTCCGGTAGGAAATATTGTTTTCTATCAAGGTTTCGCCTGTGTAAGCATTGGCAGTGCTGCCATTCACATCAAAAATATTTACATCGCCAATGATGCCATTACCATCTGTCAATCCGCCAGAAGTGTAACAGTTCACTATCGATTTATTGTTATAGCAAATATTCCTGCGGATAATCATTTCGTATTTATCGTCTCCAATGGGTGTATGGGCATCAAAATTAAAAGGCACCAAGAAACTGATGCCACTAGCACCATAAATGGAGTATATAGCACAGTTGTAAACAATATTGTCTTCCACGGTAATATAATCGGAATTTTTGCCACCAATACCAACACATGGGAAATCATGAATAATGCAGTTAGATATTTTGATATGATGCGAACGGCTATCTGTGGCAATACCACTGCATTGATAGGCAATTTCAGGGTCTTTCCAAACATAGCCCGACAGTGAATTGCCATGCGCCAAGTAATAATTGCGTGTATTGACGCCTATGGCATCACCACCAGCCTGTGTTAACGCAGGCCCGCCATAAATACCTTTCATGTCGCCAGCCACTTCAATGTTTTCAATATTTACATAACTGGTATTTACCAATCCAACGGTATTAAATACATTATAGCCACGGATTACAGTTCTTGGGCCACCAACAGGATAGCTGCGTATGGTAATGTTTTTATATGGTTTTCCAGAATTGCAACCAAGTACAACACCTTGGCTTCCTATCCTTTTAAATTCTCCATGGCCAGACATTAAGTTGATAACATCGCCAGGCTGTGCCAAACTACCCACAACCCTTGGGCTTTTTTTGGGGTGGGCATCGTCTTTGCCACTATTGTTGTCCGAGCCATCTGGTGCTACATACCATTGAGTGCCAGTGCCTGTGGAGTCTATTGGTACTGGTACTGGTACTGGGGTAGGCGTAACAGGGGTGGCTGGTGGGTTGTCTGTTTTTTTGCAGGCAAAAACAGTAGCAAATAAAGCTACACTAAATAATAATTTTACGGCAAATTGCATTATTGTTTTATTTAAGCTATTATATGTTACTAATCAGGCTTATTTTCAATACCCTAATTATCAAGGTATTCGGCCTTTTGGTAAGTAACAGATAGACGCTAAAAACACATCTAAAGTACTATGTTCGTTGTATTTTTCTTGTATGGCCTTACTCCTCCGCCCCTAAAGGGAGACTTTAGGCCTAGATACCCCCATCCCCTAAAGGGGGTGATTATTGCACCGTTATACTTGACTCATAAACAACTTGTTTATTGCTGGCCGAACGGATGGTTACTTTGTAAATGCCCTTTGCCAACTGTCTGTTGATGCGCAACTTATTTACAGAACTGCTGCCTGTATGTGCTGCTATTCCCTTATGCACCATCTGCCCAAGGCTGTTGTACATGATCACTGTGTATTTGCCTGCCGCAATGTTTTCCAGTTTAAGGTTCAGAACTTTGCCAACGAGGGGGTTGGGGTATAAGGAACAAGTCATAAGTCGTAAGTCGTAAGTCGTAAGTTTTACCACATTACTATAATTAATTGAACCTTCCACGCTGGTTGCCTTCACACGATAATAGTTGGTTGCATCAGGTGTTTTGTCGCTATAGCTATAAGTGGCAGAGGCTGTGTTCTTAGCTGCAGCTGTACCTATTCCTGCGTAAGCTGTACCATCGGTTGATTTCTCTACTGTATAGCTAGTAACTTTATCCTCCCCTACTGTGTTCCAGTTTACTATTGCTATGCTGTCTTTTAATGTTGCATTTGCAACGATACTTTTCACTGCCAAGACTGAAGGCTTAAACACAATGCTGAACCTGTCTTGGTAAGTTGCGGCTACGACATCGTCTGCCACAAAATTGATGGTGTTCAAAGTATTGCCCAATGCCGTGTAGGTTTTCGTATAAGCATCGTATATATATGCCACTAAGCTTCCGCCATCATAAGATGAAGCATCTATTTGTAGTTGATAGTTGGCCTTTGCTAATTGTGCTAGCTGTATAAAAATCTGGTCGTCCTTAGTTGCATGCTGCCTGCCGTCTATACACAAATCTTTGCCAAAGGTGGCTTCCCTTATAAATAGGTTCTCGGAACTGTTGGGCAGTTTGGGTGCATCCTCGTTACCGTTAAAACCATTACTGAACCCATTGTCGAACAAGATGGTGGCCACGTCCATCTTATAGTAGCTGCCACTACCTTCAGCTTCTTCCCTCAACAAGTCAATAAGTAATTTGCTGTTATAGCCAAATACACTTGTTAGGTTGCCTGATGCCTTGGCCGCTTCGGTGAAACCCAAAACTGGGTATCTAACCACGCCTTTCTTGTTTTGTATGAATATGGCCTGCCCTGGTTGTATGTAAGGATTACTAGCTGAGTTGCCCGCACGGTAAGCACCTGTTGCGCCAAGAGTGGGGTCCATATAATAATAGTAGCCTTGTATGCTGTCTTTCCTTAGCAAACGCCAGTCAACTGGGCAAACGTAAGGGTTGGTAACTAAGCTAAAACTGCTGTCTGTCAAGTTGTTAAGCCCGTAAGTGCTGCTGGCATAAGTGCTGCCTGTAACGGTATTGCTAACCCCTGCGGGGCTGTAAGTAACATCGCCTGTAATCAAAGTACCGGATGCACGCAGCCTAGTAGCATTGTACATGAGTAGGCCTAGCGGCGTGTTGTCTATAGCTGTTGTGTAAAGATTAAAGCTCCTGTCCCCCCTAATCAATAGCCTGTAGCCTTGATATGGGTTCAGTGATAAATAGGTGTTGGGGATAGTTGCCCATGCGCCTGCTTTGTAGGTGTAGGCTGATTTCACAGCGTTCAGGCTGCTGTCGAAACCCGAGCCGCTATTAATCCTGTTAGGCGTGTTGGTCATGTTACCTGTTAGGTCTTTATTGCCGCCCGTGATGAATATGCCGTAGCCAGTATTGGTATAGCTGCCATTTTCCTGCCAGGTGTTGAAGAGCGTGTTAGATGCGTTGTAAACCCCAGGGGCTATGTCCCTGTAAGCACGGTATCCTTTAGGTATAAACCTTTCCACGGTTACCGTGCCGCTGATGCTGCCAGTATTGCCGCCAGTGCCAACTGGAGCCAATATGCCGCTATTGGCTATACTATTCGATTTGAACACAACATTACCATTAGTTGTCAATACCCCACTTTGAAGGGTTAAAACACCTGTTATGTACAGTGTTTGGCTTCCACTGGTTACAGTGGCTCCATTGCTGTTGTTCACAGTAAAATTGGAGACTGTACCAATGCCTGAAATGGTTTGTGGTGCTGTTCCCCCCAATATTAGTGTGCCGCTCCCAGCAATAGTGCCATTGTTGGTGAAAGTAGGATTGGTAATAGTTAATGTATTTGACAACGTAAATATTGATCCGCTTTTAACCGTAAGGTATGCCACAGAAGTTGCCCCGCCCCACTGGGCTGTGGTTAAATTTCCAGATACTATGGCACTTGAAGCGGCAGTAGGCAAACCAGCACTCCATGCTGTGCCATTCCATGTAGTGGTACCTGAAGGGATGAAAGATTCATAAGAACCACAATCGGGGTTGCTAACAGACCTAGTTACATTTAGGATGTCGCTTGTGGAGTAATAACCTGTAGCTGCTGATCCAAAACTCTTTGCTGAACTAACGGGGCTAGTGATGGCGGTATTTAACCGAAAATCAAATGGTGCAACAGCCACATTTACAAAATTGGGGATGCCTGTTGAATAGTTTATATTGGTTACCCCCTGCATTGATGTTGGTGTGATGCTACCATTGTAAAAAATATTATTACTGTAATTGATATTCACATTGTAATACGATGCCCCTCCTGGACTATAGGCATTGTCTATACACTTCCCACCATTTTTGGCGCAAGCAATATTGTTTGTGTACCGCATGTTTTTACTGCCATACGATGCATCCATTTCGGCATAAGCTAGTACCTGCCCATTTTCAAAAGTAGTGTTGTTGCGTACCACCACATTTTGGGCGCCAACAGCATGTACCCCACCCCCGCCGTTCCTGTAGGAGATATTGTTTTCTATCAAGGTTTCGCCTGTATAGGAGGAGCCAGTGTATCCACTAACACCATTTATGTTGACATCTGCAATGATACCATTACCGTCTGACAATGCACCAGTTGTGTAATATATTACCAATCCTTTGTTATTATAGCAAATATTCCTGCGGATAATCATTTCATATACATTGTCGCCTATAGGGCTATGGGCATCGAAATTAGAAGGTGTGAGGAAACTGATGCCGCTACTACCATAAATAGAGTAATTTGAACAGTTGTAAACTATATTATCTTCAAAGGTAATATAGTCGGCATTTTTTGCACCAATACCACCACCCGGAAAATCATGAATGATGCAATTTGACAATTTGATATGGTGAGAATTGCCGTCAATGCCAATTCCAGATGTTTGATAAGCAATCTCTGGATCCGCCCAAACATAGCCCGACAATGAATTGCCATGTGCCAAATAATAATTACGCGCATTTGTGCCTACTGTATTGCCACCAGCCTGTGTCAATACAAGCCCACCATAAACACCATTCATATCCCCAGCAACTTCAATATTGTCAAAAATTAGATAACTAGTATTGTTAAAGCCAACCGTACTAAAAACAGTGTAGCCACGAATAACCGTTTTAACCCCACCAACAGGATAGCTTCTAATGGTGATAGCATTATTTGCCCGGCCAGAATTGCAAGTAACTAATGTGCCTTGGGGGGGTATCCGTTTAAATTCACCATGCCCAGACATTAAATTAATCACATCCCCAGGCTGTGCCAAGCCACCAACTACTCTTGGATTTTTTTTGGGATGGATAACATCCAAGCCGCTATTGTTGTCCGAACCATCGGGAGCCACATACCATTGGGTACCCGTTCCGGTTGAATCTATACCCAAAAATCTATTTTCCTTATTCAGCGGGGAAACCTCAGGATTCGTTTTTTTAAACCCTGTAATAATAGTAAAAAAAGCTATCCAGATAAGTAGTTTAAAAGCAGAGTGCATGATTTTTTATTTATATGGCAATTAATATATTTCGGCGATAGTGGATATTATAGTGGTTTTCGGATCTAGTTTAGTTATCCATTGACAAGCAACATTTGGGGATACGAAAAAAACCGATGTCGTTATTATTGGCTTTTAAATACTAAAAAACTTCTTCTCTTATCTACAATTTGAAAATTGTACAATCTTTTGTCATGCTACACTTTATTTTGGGTACAAAAAAACCCGATGTTTAGGCACTGAATGCCTGAAAACATCGGGTTTTGATACTATTATTTTTATTTTACAAATTCAGTAGATGTTCTATTTTTTCCATCGGTGAATGTAAGCACGTAATTGCCAGTATGCAAACTGCTGATATCAAAACTTGTTTGTGAAGCACCTTCAGCCACAACTACTTCTTTTATCTTTTTACCATCAAGCGTAGATATTAAAATTATGTCGCCTGTGGTAGTGGTTGCAGGGTGTTTTACAGTGATTGAATTGCCAATAACCGGGTTAGGAGAAATACCTAATGCTTTGCTATCTAGGCCAGCTTTCAAAACAACAACGCTGCTATAGCTATAACCACCGTTTTTATCAAGCACTTTCAAGCGGTAATAATTGCTTTTTCCTTCGTTTAATTTATCTGTATAAGTATATTTATCACCAGCTATATTATTTGCTGCTGCAACTGTACCTACTGCCATAAATTTAACCCCATCTAAACTTTTCTCAAGAGAAAACGATTTAACATTTGTTTCATTGGTGGTAACCCAGTTCAACAATGCATTACCGCTAACAACAGAACCAGTAAAGGATACAAATTTAAGCGGTAAAGGAAGGGCAGTTTTAGAAGGTGAAAAAGAAATGCCTTTAAATATGCCAGTTATTCCAGCTGAAGCTAAGGTTTTAACAGTAATAGTTGCAGCAGACATATTAGCTTTTCCAGAAGCATCTGTTATTGAAATGATACTGTTGTTTAGTGTGTCGCCTTCTATTGCATAAATAACTGGTTGACCAAGGGCATTTACTTTTGCAGTAAGTGCAGGGAATTTTAAACCAGCCCCACTAACATCATAAATACCTGCATATACCCAAGCGGTGCCAGCAGCATTCACATAATATTTGTTGATGCCAAAGCCCTCACCGTTGTTGTTGTTGCCTATACCGTCACCCATGTACAAAACATCGTAAGGGCTGCCATTGTATCCTACATTAGGGTCTGCATCCACAAATACAAACTGCGTGTTGGCAGTATAAGTGGCATTGTAGGTACCTGTGCTAGTTGTGCCTTGAAAAGTAGTTGGCACGCCAGCAAATTTGGCTATGCCTGCCGCAGAAGCATACAAAACGGCATTGTAAAAATTAAGTGAACGATAACCACCGGAATTGATACGTGTGCCAATAGTATCACCAACAGTTAAATAACGCAAGCCCATATTACTAGAGGCTGCCCAAAAAGATTGTCCATCCCTGCTTACTACAGACCTGACAATTAGGCCAGCAGAATCAGCTCCAATCCTATTGGTTAAATCAACGGCACCTGTATAGTCTACTTTTCCAATTACTTTGCTTGATGTAGTGTAAATACCGTAGCCACTAAAGGGGGGCGCATTGTAGCCATTGAAAATTAAAAAACGCCCATCCTCACTCAATGTCAATTGACCTTCATACGCGTTTGTGCCACTGATAGTCATACGGTTGGGGGCCGCTGTGTTGGCAGAGGGTATTGTTACTGCAAAAGTAGAGTCACCATTTGTATTAAATTCACGCAACGACACTGGGCCTGTTACTGAATTGATATTGCCTACTCTCAAGGCTACCAAGTTACCCTCGGTAAACTGGGCTTTAAGCCCTACAAAACTTGTAACCAACAAACCTGTTAAAAGGTAAAATTTTACGATACGCATTTTTTTTTAATTTAATATTAATAATTGAACAAAAAAGAAGAAAAATTAACCCCTCCGCCCCTAACGGGGGACTTTGACCCCGATAAAAGGCGGAAGGATTTATGCTTTAACTTTAACTGCCCCACATTAACACCCTTACATTTTATTAGAGGGCTAAAGCCTCCTATAGGGGTTGTGGTGCGTGTACTACTGAACCGTTATACTTCCATTATAAACCACTTGCTTGCTGCTTACTGAACTTATAGTTACATTATAAACTCCATTGGCCAGTTTTTCTGTTATGCTCAAACCATGCATTGCAGTGCCACCGTTATGGCTTACTACTTCGGCATATACTTTTTGACCAAGGCTGTTGTAAATGCTTACGGTGTATTTGCCTGCATTTACATTATCCAGCTTCACGTTCAGCTTGCCATTTATTACAGGGTTAGGATACAAACTATAGATAACTCCTACACCTTTGCTTACACTTATTATGTTGCTGTACGCAATGCTTCCGTCTGCACTTGTGGCTTTGATGCGGTAGTAGGTAGTACCATTGGCTACGCTGTTATCAACATAGCTGTATGCCGCTGTTGCAGTGTTCTTGGCTGTTGCAGTGCCTATTGCTGTATATGCTGTACCATCGGTTGATTTCTCAATTGCATACCCTGCCACCTTGTCCTCTCCTACTGTATTCCAGCTTACTGTTGCTGCGCCGTCTTTCAATATTGCAGTAGCATTGATGTTGTTCACTGCCAACACTGTTGGCTTGAACACAATCTTGAACCTATTTGCATAGCTTGCTGCAACTGTATTATCCGCCGCAAAGCTGATGGTGTTTAAGCTGCTGCTTAGTGCCGTGTAGGTCTTGGCGTAAGCATCATAAACATAAGGTGCAAGGTTATTGCTGTTGAAGCTTGTGGCATCTATTTGCAATTGGTAGTTGGCTTTTGATACCTGTGCCAACTCAATAGCTATAATATCATCCTTGGTGGCTGCCTGCCTGCCGTCTATGCTTAGTGCCTTGCTGGTGCTTAGCTCGTGTATTGACAGGTTGTCGCTACTGTTGGTCAGCTTAGGCACATCCTCGTTGCCATTGTAGCCATTGCTGTACCCATTGCCAAACACGATGTTGGCCACGTCCATCTTGTGATAAGTACCTTTGCCAGCTGCTTCCTCCCTAAACAAGGTAATAGGCAATTTGCTGATATTGCCAAATACAAACGTATGTCCAGAACTTGGTGCTTTAGATGCCTCTGTGAAGCCAATCACAGGGTATTTAGGGAACGTTTTCTTGTTCTGGATAAATATCGCCTGACCAGCTTGTATATACTGGTTGCTGCCTGAATTACCCGCTACATAAGCACCTGTTGCACCAAGGGTTGGGTCTAGGTTATAGTAGTAGTTTTCTATGCTGTCCTTGGTAAGCAAACGCCAATCAACAGGGCAAACATAAGGGTTGGCCACAAGGCTAAAGCTGCTGTCTGTAAGGTTGTTCAAGCCATAAGTGCTATTGGCGTAGGTGCTACCCGTAACTGCGTTGCTCACGCCTGCTGGGCTGTAAGTAACATCGCCAGTAACCAATGTTCCGCTTGCACGCAGCCTTGTGGCGTTGTACATCAACAAGCCTAGGGGCGTGTTGTCTATTGCAGTACCATAAAGGTTAAAAGACCTGTCGCCCCTTATCAATAGCCTGTAGCCTGTAAATGGCGTTACCAAGCCATTGGTGTTGGCAACGGTTGCCCATGTGCCATTAGTGTAAGTATAAGCCGTTTTCACTGCGTTGGCACTCACGTCAAAATGGTTGGCATCAATACTGTTTGCAGTGCCGGTATTGCCCGCTACCCCTGTGCCACCTGTGATGAACATGCCGTAGCCACTGTTGCTGTAGCTGCCGCTTTCTTGGTAGGTGTTGTACAGTGTGTTCGCAGCATTGTAAACGCCTGGAACAATATCCCTGTAGCTGCGGTAGCCTTTAGGTATGTAGCGTTCAACGGTTACTGTACCGCTGATGCTGCTGCCCGAGATAGGCACTGCGGCCAATGTGCCGCTGCTGGCTATGCCGTTAGACTTGAACACCACGTTGCCATTGGTTGTCAACACACCACTTTGCAGGGTTAATACACCCGTGATATTCAGCTTATTACCACTTGTTATAGTAAGCCCATTGCTATTGTTCAGCGTGAAGTTGCCTACGGAACCCGTGCCGGTATAAGTTTGGGCGGTTGTACCACCAAATATCAGCGTGCCAGTCCCGTTAATGGCACCAGTATCTACCAATGCACCAGTTATTGTAAGCGGCTGTGTAAGCGTAAACGTTACACCGCTTTTGATGGTAAGCGCCTTACATGTGGTGAAAGTGTTGCCATTTAAGTTGGCAGCAATAATACCATTTTGTGTAGGGTCAGGGTCGCCTGCGCTCCAAGAAATACCATTCCATGTAGTATTAGCCGAAGGCGTAATTGCAGGTGCAGTAATTGTTGCCCCTGTGCCTGCACTGTTGCGGGCTGCTACCGTGAAGGTATAGGTGGTATTGTTTGTAAGCCCAGTGAACGTATAAGGGTTGGCTGTTATGCCTGTCATTACAATAGGGCTTCCAGACGATGGTATAGCAGTGATAGTGTAATCTATTACTGCTGCTCCGCCATTGAATGCTGGTGCGGTATAGGTTATAAATGCCTTAGCATCATCTGCAGTATCTGCCACGCTTGCAGGTGCATTAGGCACTGTTGCTGGTGTTACAGCAGTGGATGCAGCACTTGCGCTACCAGTCCCTGCTGCATTGGTAGCAGTAACAGTAAAGGTATAAGGCGTGCCATTCGTGAGGCCTGTAACCGTTATAGGCGAGGTAGCACCTGTGCCTGTAAAGCTGCCTGGGTTGGATGTTACAGTATAGCTTGTTACGCCACCACCAGTAGAAGGTGCAGTAAAGGCTACCGAAACCTGCCCAGCGCCAGCAGTACCTACCACGCCAGTTGGCGCACCAGGGGTAGTGAAATATTTAATGCCCCAGCCGCTGGCTGGTGTTGCATAGTAAACACCCCAACCACTTGCCCCAGACAAATCGGTGCTGGCAAAATTGCTGCCTGTTGGGTTAGCAGAAGTTAAATAAATAATATTGCCCGCAGTGGTGGTTGCCGATGTAGTAACCTTTAAAGCTGCACCACTTAGGTTCAAGGTTGTGCCAGCAATTTTACCATAAGCGGTAAAGCTGGTTACTTGCGGCGCAAAAGTACCTGTAAGGGCAAAGTTATCAGGGAGGGTTATGATACCCTGGCCGCTGCCGTTGGCGCTAGGTGCCAATATACCGCCCGTATTGTTTAGCGTTCCTGGCAAGAAGGTAGCTAAATACCCTTTTATCGTGCCCCCATTATTGGTTATTGTAGGTAATGTGATATTAGTAAATGTAGCCCCTCCAGTTGTTACAGTGCTGCCTGCAGTTGTTGGCCAACTAGGCGCACTAGCAGCCGATGTGCCTGCTGTGGTACAAATAAACTGGTTATTGTTTGCATAAACCAAATTTCCTATTACGTAAGCATTCGATGCAATGAAATTGCTACCAACATAAATTGTGTTTCTTGAAAAACTACCGAATTGGAAATTCATCACGCCATTGGTGCTATTGGTGATAGTAGATGGTGTGGAGCCGCCATAAGCTGGGTTATAATTACCAGATATGCCCTGGCCATAAAAATTAATGGTGCCTGTATTGGTCAAGGCATTGCTTGATGACACTAAATTATTGGGGCTAACGAAGCCACTGTTATCTAAGCTTGATCCACTACCTGTGGCACCTGTATTGCCCAAATTGATAGTGCCTGCATTGTTGAAAGCTATCTTCTGTTGCCCTGCAAAATTGCTGAATGGATTACCCGTGCCGCCAGTGCTTGAAGTACTATAATTCAAATTAAGCGTTGCCCCACTATTATTGTTGAACACAACAGTACCAATGGTGCTTGAACTAGTAGGCGTGCCGCTTGCACGGAATTCAAAGCCTACAGAATTACTGTTCAACGCAATAGTACCATTGTTATTTAATGTTGCTGTTGCAAGACTTGCTGCCGACAATGACATGCCATAAACAGTCTGCGTATTGTTAGTAGCCTGGGTTGTTGTAATGCTACCATTATTCGTTACTGTTACTGTTCCACTAGCATTCGTAAACACTGATGCAGCAGAGCCAGCTGCGGCAGTATAACCGAAGTATTCTGTTATGGCAACCGTACTGCCAATGGTAAAGCTACCAGCACCTACGTTAAATATCCCATAAGCCACACCTGTAGATGCAGTACCCAGTGTGAAGCCGCTACCACCTAGGGTTGTAATGGCACTAGTAGTGTTTTGGAAAATTACATTATTTCCAGCAAGTGCTATGAATGGAGTGGTATTAGTGCAACTAAGATTGATGGCATTTGTACCACCAACTAAGTTGAAACAGTTGCTACCAGTTGCACTTGATGTATTGATGGTAAGCCCACTACCTGTGCTAGTGAATGTGCCACCAGCCATGTTGATACCATTTCTAGTAGCGACTGTTGCCGTGATAGCCAATGTGCCGCTATTAGTAACTGAAGTACCCGTAATGATATTGAGTGAGTTGGTAGTGCTTGTTGGACCGCCAGAAATAGTGAGGGATCCTGCATTGTTAATGCTGCCGCCACTAATATTCATGGTTACTGTGTTGGCAACGGCAGTAGTACTGCTGTTGATGGTAACGGCATAATTGCCGATAACTACATCGTCGTTTGAACCAGGCACACTGCCCGCAGGTGAACCACTACGGCTCCAGTTGGCAGCACTGCTCCATTGCCCATCGCTTGCACCGCCACTCCATGAAATGGTGTTTGATGGTGTTATGGTACTTGATGGGCTACTTGCACCACTGGTATTGCCTAAATCGTTGGTGGCTGTAACCGTGAAGGTATAAGCTGTGCCATTGGTTAAGCCAGTAATCTGGATAGGGCTTGAACTACCCGTGAAAGTTGTAGGGCTAGTTGCGGGTGAAGGGGTAACAGTATAAGTAGTTATAGATGTAGCCCCACCACCTAATGTACTAGGTGCCGTGAAAGAAACCGTTGCCACTGTGTTACCTGCAACAGCAGTCACGCTTGTAGGCGAGGCAGGAGCAATATCAGCAGGGCTTACTGAGTTGGATACAGCACTTGCAGCACTAGTACCACCAGGATTGGTAGCAGTAACAGTAAACGTATAAGAAGTGCCATTGGTAAGCCCAGTAACGGCTAAAGGAGAGGAAACGCCAGTAGCAGTAAACCCACCTGGGCTAGAGGTAACCATATAACTTGTTACGCCTCCACCAGTAGAAGCTGGAGCTGTAAAGCTAACGGTAGCCTGAGCATTGCCAGCCGTAGCTGAAACACTAGTAGGCACGCCAGGCGTTGTATAATATTTTACACCCCATCCGCTTGCTGGTGTAGAATAGTTTATAGCCCAGCCTGTGCTTGCACCAGAAAAATCGGTGCTGGCAAAATTGCTGCCTGTTGGGTTAGCAGAAGTTAAAAACACACTAGTACCACCTGTGGTAGTGGCGGAAGTGGTCAATTTAAAAGCAGCGCCTCCTAAACCCAGTGTGGCACCCGCAATAGTACCATAGGCACTAGTGCTGGTAAACTGCGGAGCATAAGTGCCTGTGAGCGCAAAGGAGGCAGGTAGCGTGATAGTACCTACACCGCTGCCATTTGCACTTGGAGCCAATGTGCCGCCTGTATTGTCTAATGAACCTGGGAAAAATTGTGCATTGTACCCACCTATGGTGCCGCCGCTATTGGTTATTTTAGCCAATGCCACGCAAGTAAAAACAGTACCGCCGCCACTGGTTACTGTTGCCCCAACAGTTTGCGTTGTTGGAAATGTTGGCGAAGTGCCAGCAGCCGTGCCTGTTGTAAAGGTACAAACATATTGGTAATTGCCCCCACCAATAAGTGCACCTACTGCATAAGTGGTGGTGGTAGAATAAGTACCATTTATTTGACTTACACCCCTGAAATTATTGTATAAGAAATTCATTACACCATTGGTGCTATTGGTAATAGTAGGTGCTGGTGCCCCTGATGCCCCAAATAGCGTAGTACCAAAAGAAGGAACATAACTGGCATAAAAACCCGCACAATAAAAATTCATGGTGCCTGTATTAGTCAATGTATTTGTTGCCGCAAAATTGGGGGAGGAAGTAGAATTAAAATTAAGGCCAGTATAAGCAAGGTTCGATATGCTATTGCCCAAATTTATAGTACCTGCATTAGTGATGGTGGCATTGTTTTGTCCACCACCAGTGTTAATGGGGGTGCCTTTGCCTCCCGAAGTTGGGGAAATATAATTCAAATTCAATACACCGCCACTATAATTGTTTAGCACAGATGTACCAATGGTATTGTACACAGGCGTGCCGCCCGGGCCTAAAAGAATGCTTGTGAAATCGCTGATAGAGGTGTAAGTACCATAGTTGTTAAATGTTGCTGTACCTGTGTTTTCCGCTTTCAGGTTCAATCCGTAAACTGCATTGGTGGTATTATCAATAGCAGAGTCTACGGTGATATTGCCATAGTTCGTAAATATAATGTTGCCGCTACCAGCAGTGCCAGGTACTGATATAATATTGCCACCGGAAGCAAATTTGTAATATTCTGTTATTACAGGCGTATTTAAAGTAGTTGACGAGCTACCAACATTTAAGTAACCCTGCCCTACTACTATCAAACCATACCCTACACCTGCGGTTGGGGTACCCAGCGTAAAGCCAGAGCCGCCTATAGTAGTCCTATTGGTTGAGTTGCTACTGTACTGGTTAAAAACAAAAGAGCCAGCAGGTGCAACAAATGGAGTGGTATTGGTACAACTAAGGTTGATGGTATTAGTGCCACTTGCAAAGTTGATACAATTGGTGGCTGCAGCAGCAGTATTAATCGTAAGCCCGCTACCTGTGCTAGTGAATGTTCCACCAGCCATGTTTATGCCAACTTTACCAGTAGCGTTGGAAGTGATAGCCAACGTAGCCGTATTACTAACTGTAGTACCCGTAATGATATTGAGAGAATTGGTAGCACTTGTGCTTCCAGTTACAATAGTAAGCGAACCTGCATTGGTAAGGCTACCACCACTAGTACTCAAGGTTACAGTGTTGGCCAAGGCTGTAGTACTGCTGTTGATGGTTACTGCAAAGTTGCCAATGGTAACATCGTCGTTTGCACCGGGTACACCACTTGAAGTGGGTGTGCTAGCACGGGTCCAGTTATTGGCACTGCCCCATAGCCCATCGCCTGCACCACCTGACCAAGAAACAGCGGCAGATGTGGTTATGCTGCTTGATGGGCTGCTGGCACTACTTGTAGCAGGGGTAGAAGCGTTATTTGTAGCCGTAACGGTAAATGTATATGCTGTGCCGTTCGTCAAGCCAGTAACCTGTATAGGGCTTGAACTACCCGTGAAAGTTGCCGGGGAGGTGGCCGGTGAAGGCGTAACGGTATAGGTAGTAATAGCAGTAGCCCCTAAACCAACAGTACCAGGCGCTGTGAACGAAACCGATGCTACCGTATTGCCTGCAACAGCAGACACGCTGGTTGGCGAGCTAGGTGCAGTGGCAGCTGGTGTTACTGAGTTGGATGCAGCACTAGCACTACTAGTTCCTCCTGGGTTGGTAGCAGTAACAGTGAAAGTATAAGCAGTACCATTCGTAAGCCCTGTAACAGTTAACGGTGAGGAAACACCTGAGGCGGTAAAGCCACCAGAACTAGCGGTTACGGTATAGCTTGTAACCCCACCGCCTGTGGAAGCAGGCGCAGTAAAGGTAACGGTAGCCTGCCCATTGCCAGCAGTAGCTGTTGCAGCAGTTGGCGCACCGGGTGTAGTGTAATATTTAGCACCCCAGCCAGTTGTTGCTGCGGTAGAATAATCTACAACCCAACCAGTAGGTGCCCCAGAAAAATCAGTGCTTGCATATGAACCGCCAGTACCGCCAGTTGGGTTAACAGAAGTTAAAGCATAAGTATTGCCCCCAGTAGTGGTTGCAGCAGTTGCAAATCTAAAAGCAGCTCCAGTCAAATTGAGGGTTGTACCTGCAATTTTGCCATAAGCTGTAACACTGGTAAACTGTGGTGCATAAGTGCCTGTAAGAGCAAAGGAAGTTGGAAGGGTGATTGTACCAATTGCAGCCCCATTGGCACTAGGCGACAATGTGCCGCCTGTATTGTCTAATGTATTGTTTAAGAAAGTGGCATTATAACCAGTTATTGTACCCCCAGTACTTGATATTTTATTGGTCACTGTAGCTAAGGCGATACAGGTAAAAACAGCAGCACTAGTACCAGTAGATACAGTACTGCCCACCGTTTGAGTTGTTGGGAAAACAGCCGAGGTTGTACCAGCCGTAGTACCAGACACAGTACCGGTTGTAGTACAAGCATATTGGTAATTATTTACAAAAACAATTGTATTCACAGTGTAAATTGTTCCAGCATTGTAACCATTTCCTGGTGCAATCACGTTCGTTGAAGCAGTACCGAATAAAAAATTCATACTACCGCTGTTGGTGATGGTTGGTGCCGAAGCTCCCCAAGCTGGCACATAATTGGCCTGTATGCCACCACCATAAAAATTCATAGTGCCTGTATTGGTTAAGGAATTTGCTCCATATATAAGATTTGCGGAACTGTTATTCAATGTGGAAACTGAAGCAGCATTGGAAGTATTACCCAAATTGATGGTGCCAGCATTGCTAATTGCAACATTAGAATTTCCAGCAGTTGTTGCAAAAGGGTTACCATTGCCCCCAGTGCTTGAACTAACAGTGTTCAAATTAAGCGTAGCCCCACTATTATTGGTGATGTTACATGTACCGAGGGGGGCAGCAGCTGTACCGCTTACACGGAACAAAATGCTTTGAAGGCCGGAAGATATAAGGGTACAAGTACCGCCATTATTAACTGTTACTGTTCCTGCTGGGTTACAGGCTACCTTCATCTGCAAAGGGATAGTTGTGTTAGTACTGTTACTTGCAGGGCTGATCGAAAGGGTGCCATTATTTGTTAATGTAATAGCCCCACTATTATTGCCAGTCATTGTAATAACAGAACTACTAGCAGCACCATAAGCATAGTAATATGTTATGGTAGCCGTGTTGTTAATAGTAAAAGTATTTCCAGTAACACCATTGCCTACTAAGCTAAACAAATTATAGCCGACACCTGTTGACGATGTACCTAGCGTAAAGCCAGTGCCACCTATGGCAGTAGTAATGTTGCTACCATTATGGATAAAAACGTTGCCAGCTGCAAAAGTTGTGAAAGGTGTGGTATTGCTACAACTTAGATTTACAGTATTAGAAGTAGCACCAGTAGAAAAGTTGAAACAAGCAGCTGCAGTAGTACCCGTACCTGATGTATTAATAGTAAGCCCGCTACCTGTGCTGGTGAATGTGCCACCCGCCATATTTACGCCATGCTTGCCCGCAACCGTTGAGGTAATTGTTAATGTGCCGCTATTTGTAACTGTAGTACCTGTTACAATATTTAAGTAGCCTGTAGTAGTAACAGTTGAGCCACTAATCGTTAACTGGCCAGTTGCAGTACCATCAATAAAGAGGGTAGCTCCGCTTGCCAATGTTACTGTATTAGCCACGGCGGCAGTACCGCTTACTGTTATAGTATATGCACCGCTAATGGTTACATCATCTCCAGCCACTGGAACAGTTCCACCGTTCCAGTTGGATGCTGTATTCCACAAACCTGATGCCCCCGCAGTCCAAGATTTAGCCGCAGCAAACGCACTGGCTGTAAACAACAATACAGCAAAGAGCATAAAAATGCTTTTTACTGTTTTAGTAAAACCTAAGGTATGGCTAACCTGATTCGTCTTGTTCATTATATTGTATTTATTTGTAAAATTTTTATGCTATTTTTTTTAGTTTAAATCGACAAAAAAATGGACCATCAAACCTCACCCCACCCCTCTCCAATAAGAATAGGAAACTAGGACAAAAGCCAGTGGCAAATGTTGATATTCTAATAAATAAAGAAGATGTGTTTTCATTAGCAAACTTTCAAAGGCAAACAAAATATAATATCCATCCACATAGTTAAGAACCAAGAATAATGCGTACAATTTGCACTTGCGCATACGCTATAGAAGCAGACGGGTAAAACCAATATTTTCTGTTGTTTGAAAAGTTTTCAATACAAAAAAACAATCGTAAGTAACTTTCTAACATATAAAAAGCTTGTGTGCATTATGTGAGACGAAGGATTACGAATAGAGTACTATTGCGTGATTCTTTTTTTAAAACTATTTTTGTTAAAATAGTTACTACCCAAAAAAAACGGGAACGTTTCCGAAACAAGTTTCGCATTCCTAGCTAGTACTTTACCCTGAAAAAACAGCAATTTCCTTACTTGCACTAGTGCTAGAAAAAACCCTACAGCCAGTGCTATCAACAGTAATAGTTGCCGGCTTACCTACTTTTAGTACAGTAACAAGAGCGTTAAAACTTTTATTAATAGTACTAACAATACCCGTGCAGGTAGCGATTATATGCTGCTGATTTACGGTTATAATGCTTACTAGCAGCAAAAGGAGAAGTAAATATTTCATATGCATTGCAACCGCTTTTAAAAGGTTAAGCCAAAATTTGTGTTGTAGTTGTTGGTTAACATTTGCATACCTAAAAAGAAATTTCTGCAAACGTTTTCAACAAGCAAGCACTCCACAAAGTGTAGACAATAAAACAGATAACTACCCTTAGTTAACCCCCAATTATTTTTAAAAAATATTTTTGTGGACGTAGGGGCAATAAAATGGGCGATTGAGACAAGTGCAGATAAACCTTTAGGCATTTTATCTTAATAGGGATTTTTGCAAATTATTGCCATTCATTCGCCTAGTATATCCCGAGTATTATATCCCCAAAAGCTGCGAGCGTTCAGAAAATTGCTGTATTAAAATCATGCAACGCATTTCAGGGTGTATAAAAGCTTTTAGCTTGGGCTGCCTTTTTTAATTTATCCAAAAAAAGGGTATAAATACTAAGCCATAATTATCTTAATATAATTCTAAGAGGGTTTCGTTCTTCCCCCTCTCTTTCGGAGAGGGGTTGGGGTGAGGTCTAATAAATAAATAGTATTAACTTAATTGGTGCATACTTAATTAAAAAAAATTATCTTTGTAGTATAAATGCACCTAATACAAAGCATTTACAAAGCTAGTTTCCAAGGAGCAGTATCGTAGTTCTTTTTTTACTAATATTAAGATAGTTGTAGTTCCAAAATTTGGTTTTGTATTTATGGCTGTAATACGCACAAATCACTCATAAATCACTCACAAATCACGCGCAAATCACTCAAAAAATACGCACAAATCACTCACCAATCACTCACAAAAATTTAATTTTTTTGTTGATAATCAATGTCCTACAATGGCGGCAACGTTTTCTTAAAAAAAGAAACAGAGTGAAAATTCCACAAAAATGGCAAAACTGAAACTATTTTAATAAAAAGCAAGAAAAAAAATATATTAATTAAAATATACAAATATCGTCTCCTTGCCCTGTTCTTATTACCTTTTCATTTAGGTAACTTGTCTCGGTCTTTCGGGAGGGGTGAAGTTGGCCTATGTTGATTTTTTTATAAAAATCCGAAACAAACTTTTTTGCACCCCTCATTTAATCAGTGGCCTAATTTCTATTTTTTATGAACTTACTCGTCGCCCTGTTGCCATTGGGCAGTTCTACTACAAGCAAGTATGTACCGGCGCCTTGTTTATACACATCAATGGCTATTTTATTTTGCCCAGAAGCCAATGCCCTTTCAAATTTGCCTACTACCCTGCCTGTTATATCACGGATGGTGAACTTTGCTGCTGTGATTGGCTCAGCAATATTGATTTCAGCATATAATTTATTGCCAACAGGATTTGGGTATATACTCATCAAGCCAAGCGGCTGCAATACATTAGCAATAGAAACGATAGTAGAATAATTGGTTTTGCCATCTCTGTCCTTCTGAAGCAGGCGGTAATATCCAATGCCATTCAATGGGGCTACATCGGTAAATTCATAGGCATTTCCATTGGCACCATTTGCAGCTTCCGAAGCCACATACCCAATGGCTATAAAGTTTTCGCAATCGGCAGAACGCTGCACTTCAAATCCAGCATTGTCTATTTCTTGGTTTACAACCCAATTAAGAAAGTTTTTCCCCAATTTTCCTTTTCCAGAAAAACTTAAAAAATTCACGGGCAAAGGTGAGTAGTTAGTGCAATAGCCAAAGGATACTACAGGCCTTCTTTCATTGGCGTATGTCAAACTATTACCAATAATGGTCGTGCCACTAGCAAAAGCATATTTGAAGGCATTGGCCATTTGGGGATATTTGGTCGCATTATAAAATGCTTGGGTACCGCCATTGTCGTAATACCAATTAATATCTTTACCGCCAGCAATCCTTTTCTTTTGTACATAATCAATAAAAACGCCAATGTGTTTGCCCGTATAGCTAAAAGGCGTTTGGAAACTGAGGGTCCGCCAGCCCCCGCCATTGCCAACAAATGCTGCCGCATCTCCTTCATACACCAAGGTGGCAGGATTGGCGGAACCTGATAAAATGGTAGTCCAGTCAAAAGCGGCAGCCCCGAAATTGTCAGTGGCCTCGTTCCTTAAATACACCCTAATAATGGTGCTATCAGGCAGTATTTGCGTGCTTGTACTGTTATTGGTCGGAGAAACTTGCACGGCCCTTCTAAATTGCAAACTAGTGATAATGGCATTTGCGGGTATATTCTTGAACAAAGTATCGGGGTAAATGATGGCCTTTCGGCTTTGGGGATTGATAGAATCTGGCTTGCTGTCAAATGGCGCAAATAAAGTACCGGCACTGCCTTCGCCAGTGCCAGTGCCATTGCCATTGCCTACTATTTTGGCTTGCAAGCCTATATTGCAAGTATTTTGGCCGCCAGTATAATTGGACTCGTAAGCCCCAATATCTACGATAGAGCCGATTGGCCTAGCAATCCCGTCTTTATCAGTAGGGTATGTATGCGTGTTGCTACCATTGTTAATGGCAAAACTTCCTGACTTCAAATTAAAATCTGCCACGGCAGGATCTATTGATGGATTTACAAAACCTGGGTCTTGAAAGAAACCATGCGTATCAGTGTAGGTGTAAGATTTGCCACCATAATAAAGGTTGTAATCGTAGGTTACATGCGTGTTCCTTTTTCCACCAATCGGGCTTTTGCCTGGGCTTGATACGATAATATTGTTGTAAAAATTGACACTGTCGGCATCATAGCTAAATAAAGTTCCCCCACCATTTTCTGGGCTTACATTGTTTAAGTAAGATACATTATTATAAAAATCCACATGGTTTGTGCTTAAAGAATGCATACCAGATCCGCCATTATTGTAGCAAATGTTGTTTGCAACTAAAACCTTTCCCTTGTAGTCTGCCATGGGAATATCTATGATGATTCCATTGCCATCGGAAATAGTACAGTTGATACGACTTACCGGATATTGCCTGTTGCCATAAGACACATTGTTCTTTACGATCATGCGGTAAGTAGTCAGGTTGTTGTCATAATTATAGGAATAATTAAAAGCAATACCACTAACTCCGTAAGGGGAGTACCAAGCGTTATTATAAATAATGTTACTTTCCACTGTTATGTAATCACAATGCCCAAACAGAATTCCGCCACAAGCGCAATCATGCACTACATTGTTACTAATAACAATGTGATGGCAACCTGCCTGAGTTGTATCGGTAGAACCTATTAAAATACCACTGCCATTGTATTTAGAGATAAAGTTGACGGAAGTAGCAGGCTGCCCCGCAACTGGACACACTGGTGCAGCCTTGGCTGCTGCAGTATCGGCCGCCAACGAAAGCTTAACCCCGTAACCAATTACTTCTAAGCCATTGATGGTAATGTAATTGGTACCTTGTTTTATGGTTATAACACCATAAGCAATGCTATCAGATACTAGTTTAGGCTTGTGGCCGGGAAAGTTGGTATAAACAATTTGTGCTGCAGCGCTTCCCGATCTTGTAATACTAAAATAAGTATAGCTGCCATTCATGATAAAAACAGTATCGCCCGCATTGGTAAGGTTAGCAGCTTTCTGAATGGTTTTAAAAGCACGAGTGGCACTTTGTCCGTTGTAACCATTATTGCCTTTGGCAGAATCGATATAATAATTGGTAGCGTGCGCGCCAAGGCAAGCTAGCATAGAAAGAACCAGGAAGCAATGTTTTTGCATTTTTTTTATTTATGATTGTTTTAAACTATCTATTATTACTCAATATTAAATCGCCACAAAGGCATATAGCCCCATTCTAATTAGCCTCAACATATCCAAAATATGGCGGGGCGTCATTTATCCCAATTCCCCAGTTCTTATTCGGCTGGCTGCTCATTACAAACTCAAGCACCCCACCATTCACAATTTCATCTTGTGTAATAAATGTTTTGGTATAGGGCTTACCATTCAGCGTAGCAGATTGAATATAGATATTTTTTGCATTCACTTCTTTTGCCAATACTTTAAATGTTTTATTGTTGCCCAGCTTTATCTCCGCGCTCGTTAGTATAGGCGTACCAATAACATAAACGCCATTGGCAGGATTAACAGGATAAAAACCCATTGCACTGAAAATATACCAGGCAGACATTTGCCCGCAATCGTCATTTCCCGAATAGCCACTAGATGTGTTATTGTATTGTTCTTCCAGTACTTGCGCCACCAACTTTTGGGTTTTCCAGGGCTCGCCTACATAATTGTATAAGTAGGCAACATGATGGCAAGGCTCATTGCCATGGGCATATTAGCCAATAAAACCAGAAGCATTTTTTTCAATTTTTTCACTTTTATCCTGAAGGGTAAAAAGCGAATCTAGTTTGCTTATAAATTTTTGTTTGCCTCCCATCAGGCCAATAAGACCATTCACATCTTGCGGAACATAAAACAAATATTGCCAAGCATTGCCTTCGGTATAAGGGCTGCCGCCATTGCCGCCATATTTTAAAGGATTAAAAAGAGACAGCCAACTGCCATCTTTATTTTTTCCCCTGAAAAAACCAGTATTGCTATCGTACACGTTTTTATAAAATGCTGAGCGTTTCATAAAATGTTCATAGTCTTCTGTTTTGCCCAGCTTTTTGGCAAACTGTGCCACACACCAATCGTCATAAGCGTCTTCAAGCGTTACAGACACAGATTGAGACATAACATCTTCTGGGATATAGCCATATTTTTCCCAAGCAGTGAATTGCGAAAATTTATGGTCTTTGGTAACAGAGCTTTTTACCGCTTTGTAGGCTTTATCTAAATCAAATCCTTTGATGCCTTTTAAAACTGCATCCACTATTACTGGTATAGAATGGTTGCCAATCATTATATAATTCTCCATCCCCCATAATTGCCATACGGGCAGGAATCCTTTTGCATCGTATTGCCTCAATAAGGTATTGATAAAATTAGCGGTTAGCGCTGGCTGGGTTAGAGTATATAAAGGATGCGTAGCCCTATAAGTGTCCCATAACGAAAAGGTGGAAAATTGTTTGTTATCAGGTGCAGTGCTTGTTATTTTATCTGTAACAGGGTACTGTCCATTTACATCGGCCATATTGTTTGGCTGTGTATAGGCATGGTAAAGCCCGGTGTAAAAAATCTCCTTTTGCACTTGGGTTCCATCAATAACAATATTGCTCAGTTCTTTTTCCCATTGGTCTGCTGTTTTTTGGGCAATGCCATCAAAATCCCAACCCTTAACTTCCGCTGCTAAATTTAGCTTCGCATTTTCTATGCTTACAGCCGATAGGCCCACTTTTACCAAAACGGTTTTATCGGTGGCTGTTTTAAAATCCAGTATCATCTTCAAAGCAGTGCCGCTAATAGAATCTTTGCTTTCTACTATTATATTATTATTGAACAAAGCTGCTCCTTGGAATGGCTTTGAGAACTCGGCTGTAAAATAAACTTTTCGGTAACCTTCCCCCCACCCCGTTAAAATTCGGTAACCTTCAATAGTGGTAGGGTTTACCACTTTTAAGGATGCCGCAATAATATTGCAAGGCCACCAAGTCCTTTTTTTATTGAGTGTATGGTCTAGGTCAAATAAAATATGTGCTTGTGATTTTTTCGGGAAAGTGTACCGATGAAAGCCAACATGCTCGGTAGCAGTAAGTTCTGCGTTAACGTCATAGTCCAACAACTTCACTTGGTAATAGCCCGGCTTTGCCGATTCTTGGTCGTGTGAAAAACTGGAATAAAATAGATTGGGTTTGCTTTCTTTTGCTGCATCTGCAACATTGCCAGTTATGGGCATCACTAACACATCATATAAATCAGGGACTCCAGTACCGCTCATGTGAGTGTGGCTAAACCCAAAAATTTTATTGTCTGCATAGCCATACCCCGACAGCCTAGTGGGTTGGTCTTGTGTATCAGGGCTTAATTGAACAAAACCAAAAAGCGTTGTAGCACCAGGAAACGTGTTCCCTGACAGGCTTTTTTTGTCAACGGCACCTGTGCCTATAAATGGGTTTACATAGTCTATGCACCTCTTGGAATTTTGTGCATTGAGGCTATTGGCAAAAAAAAGAAATATTGCTATACTTGAAACTAAATTCCTTATTACCATTAAAGGTTATTGTTTACAAAATTAAAACTGCTATTTATTACCATCATTTAGCGTTATAAATATCTTAACATACTAGGGGCATAAGCAATCATATTAAATTTCTAGAATATAAATATTTACATGCTTTATAAGAGACGTAGAATTACGGGGGGATTACTATTGGATATTAGTTTTTTTTGAAAAAAATATTATTGACGTCTATTTAGGGATTATAGGGCATGAAAAAGGAGCAAAAGGCCCACATTTTTTTAGGCATAGAGAGTAACCAGTAGAGATGTTGCATACAAGGTATTTACTATGAATACTTACAACATCTATACAAGGGTTGATTATTGATATGCAAAAGCAAAGCCAGATAGGGCAGGTTAGTATATCAATAATGTACTTAGCTAGAAACAAACACCACCAATAAAACAGATGGCACTATATCGTTTTTCTGGAGAAACACCCTAATTGTTTTTAATGTTTCGGCCATGGTATTCCTCACCGTATTCCTAGATAGGTTTAGGTGGTGGGCAATTTGCTCGTGGGTCATGCCGTGGTCGCGGCTTAATTTAAAAATTTGCTTCCGCTTTGGCGAAAGCTGCTCTATGGCATTTTCCAGTATAACTTGGTATTCCCTTTCTATAATCTTGTAGTCGGCACCGCTTTCCTGTTCCTCATATATTTTGCGACTCACCATTTTTTGCAGTTTTTCGGTTCGGGAGGCAATCCTCAAAAAATCCAGTGCCTTGTTTTTAGCTACCACATACAGGAATGCTTCAAAATTTTTAACATCGGTAAGCAGCTCCTTGCCCATCCATATTTTCAGAAACACGTCTGCAATAATTTCCTCGGAAACTTCTTTGTATTTAGTAACCTTGATAAGGTAATTAAACAATTTGTCTTTATGCTTTTCAAAAAGCATTTTAAAAGCCGCTTCGCTACCTAAAGATGTTTCATAAAGCAAATCGAAATCGTTATCCATATTCTTTAAAGTTCACTATTGCATTTGGGATAGGCAAGGGCTTATAACAGTTTGAAATACCAGTGTTTTTATGCCCCAAGTCAGTTCCAAATACTAATGCAAGATGTTAACAACTAGCAAAACTATGGTTTTTCTATCAACCAAATACAATAGGGCAAATTTCAAGTATGCGTAAGGCTGGCATTATTAACTGTTATTTTTGAAAGATGTATATTAATATAGTACTAGTATGGCTTAATTTAGGATTGGTTTATATTTTTTATAATTTTATAATAGCAACTATTTTGTTAAGGAATTTTGCCATTTTAATTATAAGCTGTTGAAAAAAATACTTTTGAGTTTATATCAAAATGAAGAAGTAAAGTTTTTAAAATAACTTTTCCATTATTGGCACTCAAATATCATGGCTAAAGCCATTTAGTAGTGTCTATTTTACCCCAGCCCAAAGTCATGTAGCTAAATCAGGCAATAACAGCTTTAAACAATAGCCCCATGCCTTTAGGCTGGGGATAAAAGTGGGTACCTATCAGGCTTTAGCCAAAAACTTGGGGTCTCAAAGTCCCGCTGATTATTGTTTAATAAAAGGCTTTATAAATTTGCTTCCTTTGCCTAGTATTTCTATATAATAACTGCCTTTGCTCAAAGCATTTACATTTATTTGGGTTGCAGGCTTGCCCTTTACAGGCTGCTGTATAACCTTTGTACCGTAAGCATCATAAACAGAAACCGACACCGCACCTAATGGCAACAAGATATTTAATTTATCCAATGCAGGGTTGGGGTATAGGCTAATGGTCGCCCCAGTCCTATTATAAACAGATAGTACTTTTGAATAAGTAAAATACCCATCATCATCTACTTGTTTTATCCTAAAATAATTTGCGCCTGCTTCTACTTTTTTATCTATAAACTGGTAGTCGCCTGTTTTACCATTTGCCACGTTGCCATCATTTTCAAAAACAATACCATCTGTAGAACGTTCTATTTCAAAATGGTCATTGTTTACTTCATTGGCTGTTACCCATTGTAAAGTAGCAGTGCCATTGCTATTTAATGAAGCATCGAAAGAAACCCATTCTACAGGCAGCGGGGCAATACATGCATTGCCCCCATTCACTGTTATATTATCACAGATAGATTGGTAGTATTGGTTGGCTATTGCCGCATCATGTATAATAAGCAAGTTTTCATCGTTGGTGTACTGTGCCGAGGATGTCCAGTTGAACGAACCTGTTGCTACTTGCGGGTCCGATGATGGCAACAATGCGTCCACTACCAGTATTTTGTTGTGGTACAGCAAGTTATTATTATTAAATACAGCCATATTAGCCCCTAAAGGTGTACTTAAAGTGGTATAGGGGTTGTATGATTTACTACTGCCGTCCATTATCCCTCTTACGCTTATGCCACTATTGAACTTGCTTAAAATAGCGTTTGCCAAGCTATTGTCAGTAAATGTATAAATGCCAAAAGTTAAATCATTGTTGGCTGTATAAGCCATCGTTCTTAAATAGTAACCTGCCGTATCGCTGGGGCTAAAGCGAACTTGCACTTGTGTACCGCCAACATTGAAATAATTTTTTGAAGATGGTGTTTTGAATGTGCCAAATGTGCTTTTGCTCGAGTCGGGCGCAGCCCCTGCCCCACCCCACATTTTATTGAATTGATTTTGATAAGCCAGAGCTACATTCTGGTCCTGCACAATGAGCAAATTATTGTAGTCACCAAAGGTTTGCTGCTGTGAGAAATTGTACGAGCCAGTAATTACAATGGCATCGTTAGTATCGGGTGAATTGGCATCTACTACCACAAACTTGTTGTGCATAATATTATAGCCATTACCACTTGGGCTACCAATTCTTGGAATGGCCGCATTCAACAATTTCATCCCACTATTGGCAGTGGCACTAGTGCCATTATATACCCATCGTACCGTTACCCCCCTTGCAAAGGCATCGTTTACCGCCGTGGCAATTTTTGCAACAGAATCATTCCCCCTTGAGGTAAAATTATAAACTGCTATATCTAAACTGTATTTGGCATTATTGATATACGCAACAATGGTATCTGGGAAAGTGCCATTCAAATAAATCGCATTTGTGCCAGTAGCCAAATTATTGTTTACGGGGTGGTTAAAATAACATTTTATCTTGGGGTTCTGCGCCCGGGTAGTAAACAGTAGGCATAGGAATGCAGCAACAAGGGATATACGGGGTAATAATATTTTCATTTATTCGGGGGTAAGGGTCAAAACTAACTTAATTCAATTCCTAAATCCTTTATTTACCTCTTTTTATACAAATTTTAATGCCATTTTATATAAAAATTTTAAATTAAACTAGCCTTGGCTGCAATAATGATACTTGCAGGCTATCGAGTGCTGTATCAACAATAGAAAAAGGCATAAAGAAATAAATCCCTTATGCCCTTTCTCATTTATGTATGATTAAATAAACC
>NZ_JBKHKJ010000029.1:0-67085 GCF_046546515.1 Parasediminibacterium schistidii
TAAAGCGAAAAACTCCTATACAACCAATTTGCCACGAATGCACGAATAGCACTAATTTTTTATATTAATTGGTTGTTTTTAGCTAAACACCAGTTGCTTGTAGGGAGACTTTTATGCACCCTGTCAGGCTGTATATAAATTCATTGCACTACTTTTGGGTCATGTTGAACTAGTCCGCCTGTTGCTCATGGATAGGGTTCAGCTTCTTAAAAGAGTTAGAAAAAATCGAAAAAGTAACTATCACTTCTTTTGACCTGATAGAATAAAATTACTGCCAATAGTAAAATGAATAGCCCAAAGTCCATAACAATTACCCCTTCCCATCACCCTTTGCTTTAAAACTCCACTCAAACGTAAACTTTGCCACCACTACTCCCAACTCGTTGGTGCCAACAGAATTAGCTTGCAGCACAATTCCCTCGCCCGTTTTAAGTGTTGTGTACATGGCTTGCTGTATGGCCAACCCATCGTTGCAGGTAAACCGGATGTTGCCAACGGCTTTTTTGTAAAAATCACCTTGGCATTTTACTATCAACATGCTGATATCCTGTTGCCCAGAATGTGCAAATGCCAATATGCCCGTGCTAAATTCTGCCGCCATGGCCAGCACAGCAAAATAAATAGAGCGGAATGGGTTTTTGTTTAGCCAACAAAACCGTACCCGCACCACTGCTCGCTCCTCCTCTAATGACAGTACTCGCAACCCTGCCACCAAGCCCATTGGCAGGTGCGCCAGCATGAACTGGATATAAGAAAACCGATTGGTTATTTTCTGTTTGAAAGTATAGAACGAACTTTGCATGGCAATACAATTTACAAGCTACTGCAAGCTATATTTTTAAAACGGCTTAATTATTGTAAAGTTTATATATGGGTAAATGTATTTGCCATAAATGCAAGGGTCTCTAAGTGGCACAAAGAAAAAAGAAGGATATATGCCCTGTCTTTATTCTTCCCTTTAATGCCTTTGTACATCTTTGTCATCTCGTGCCTTCGTGGCTATAGTATAAGATGGCAGAGACAATTGCCTTAATCATTCAAATCATTTAATCAGAGGTCTAGAATGGCATACTTAAAATATTTCATTTTCCTGTTGTTTGTCTCCTGTGCTACTTCTGCCAGCACAGAAAACCCAGCGAGCAATACCCCTACGGTAAAAGGCATGGTTTCAAAAGCACAATTTGAAGCCATGTTCCCCCATCGAGACAAACTTTACAGCTACGAGGCGTTTATAAAAGCCACGGAAAGGTTCCCCAAGTTTGCAACCGAAGGCACAGAACTGCAAAACAAGCGTGAGTTGATGGCTTTTTTTGCCAACGTAGCCCACGAAACCACCGATGGTTGGCCTGAGGCAGAAGGCGGCCCTTATGTTTGGGGGCTAGTTTATAAAGAGGAACAGGCTTGCTTAAAAAAGCCATGCCCTGTTTACAACACAGGCGGCACCAGCAAGTACAAGCCTGTGCCAGGTAAAAATTATTATGGCCGTGGACCTTTGCAGCTTTCCTACGCATATAACTATGGACTTGCGGGCGAAGACCTGCATTTGCCGCTATTGCAAAAGCCAGAACTAGTTTGCACCAATGGCACGGTAGCTTTTACCTTGGCCTTATGGTTCTGGATGCGGGAGCAGCTACCTAAGCCTAGTTGCCACGATGTGATGTGCGGAAAATGGGTACCAACAGCAAAAGACATTACGGAAAAACGTGTGCCAGGCTTTGGCATGGTCATTAATATTATCAATGGTGGGCTGGAGTGCAATACCAATGTAAAAGAAGTAAGCGACAACCGCAACGAGCGCATAGGGTTTTATAAGTTTTTTTGCAAGCAGATGAACATACCCGTTGAGGATACTTGCGATTGCAGGGTAATGGGCAACTATAAATAAATTTGGGGTAGTTTTTGTAGCCACAAAGGCTCGAAGGCTCAAAGTAACACGAAGAAAAAAGAAGAAATAGCACATGCCTTTTTCTTTTCTTTAAAACTTTGTGCTTCTTCGTGTCTTTGTGGCAGATTAAACAAAATTGCACCCGAGTAGTACACAGATTTTAAGTAAATAGAAAGAAGAATGTTATATTTAATGCGATTAAATGCTTTGCCAGCCGTGAGATATGTTGCCATATTGCTGTTTAGCCTTGTGCTTAGTAGCCCTTTGTATGCACAAACAGAAAATGAAGTATATTGCTATATCAAAAAAGCAGGGATAAAGCACCCGGAAGTAGTACTGAAGCAAGCTATTTATGAATCAGGCCATTTTAAATCGAATATTTTTAAAAAAAGGAACAATCTTTTTGGTTTTAGGCATAACAAATATATTGTGTTTGATAGCTGGCAGTCTTGTATAGACTATTACAAGCGGTGGCAGGACAAGTATTATAAAGACGATAGCATAGAGTATTATAAATTTTTACAACACAGGAATTTTAGCGGCAGGTTAAAATTCCGCTACGATACCCAATTAAAACACACCAAAATAAAAGATGATTTAGTATGTTTGGACGATAAAAATGAAAACACAAAGCAATAAAATAGGGCAACCATTGATATTAATGAGCTATGCTATTGTGCTGTTGTTAATCATTTCCTTGTTTAAGCTACCTGTTGGCATGTTTAATGGCCATCCAAAAATTGATATATTGGTCGATATTAGGAAAGACACGCAGCTAAAGTTGGCGATAAGCACTATAATTAAAGAAGATACTGTTTCCTTTTCTAAAAATATCCACCCTCCCAAAGACTTTACGTTGATTGCCGACTATGGCTTTGATTATGCCAACTCCCTGAAGGGTTTTTACCAAAAACTGGATGGCATTAAAAAAACACATTCAAAAGTGCGCATTGCCTATTTTGGCGACTCATACATAGAGGGCGACCATGTAACTAGCCAAATACGCCAGCAGATGCAAAAAATGTTTGGGGGAAGTGGCATCGGCTTTATGCCTATGGCATCGGCCGTGGCAGGATTGTACAAGCAAATAAGCCTAAGCGGTGCTGGCTGGCTTGATTATAATTTTAAAAACAACCCCAATGGGGGTATCCTAGGCTTGTCTGGCCATGTTTTTTACCCTTATGGCAATGCAGCAGCTATTTTTAGTGCCAGAACAAGCGAGCCATTGAACGTTGTGAAATTATACACAGGCCAAACCGCTGTCAATGCAAAAGTAGAAGTGGCAAAAGATGGTAAAAGCCGTGATATATTGATTAATGGCAGCAAGACGATTAATGAAACGGTGCTAAACAGTGGCAGCCCTATTAAAACAATAAAAATTTCCAGCACAGACGAAAACCTACCGGTTTATGGCGTGAGCATTGAAGATAAAGAAGGGGTTTATTTAGACAATTATTCGTTCAGGGGCAATAGTGGCGCATGGAACCTCCAAATAAACAAAGAAACCATGAGTCAGCTAAACAGCTACCTGCATTACGACCTGATAGTGATGCAATATGGCATCAATGCCGTGGAGCATGACAAGCAAAAAAGCCCGTGGTTTGAAAACAGTATGAACGTGTTTATTAAAACCATGAAAAAAGCATTCCCTAATGTGCCGATATTGTTGGTAAGCACAAGCGACATGGGGCATAAGTATGAAGGCAAGTACCTTACCGAAAAAGCAGTGCCTTATATGGTGGCCACGCAAAGGCAAATTGCCCGAAACAACAAAATAGCTTTCTGGAATTTGTTTGAAGCAATGGGCGGCGACAATACCATGGTAAACTGGGTAGAAGGAGATACTGTTTTGGCAGCGAAAGACTATATTCACCTAAATGATAAAGGTGCCGTGAAGGTGGGCGATTTGTTTTTCAACAAGCTGATGGAATCTAAAAATTATTACCAGCAACATACCCTTACAAAAAAATAAAAAAGCAGATGCAAGGGATAGACATACATAAATTGGCAGAAGCACTACTATATCAGGAAAAAGACCCGCTTTTTTTTAACAGTGCTTTTTTTATGCTGTTCTTTGGGCTTTTCCTGCTGGTATATGTGCTTAGCTATCAGATAAACAAGCTAAGGGTGTATTTGCTCACTTTTTTTTCGTTGTATTTCTTTTACAAAACCTGTGGCTGGTATGTGGGTTTTATATTGCTGGCTGCTTTTTTCGATTATAATATCAGCCATACTATTTACAGCACCACCAATAAAAACTCTAGGAAAAAACTATTGGTTTGCAGCATTATAGCCAATGTGGGGCTGTTGTTTTATTTTAAATACACCAACTTTTTTTTAAACATTGCCAACGATTTTGCTGCCCACAAAGTACACCCCCTGAAACTCATACTGCCCGTGGGCATTTCTTTTTATACGTTCGAGAACCTAAGCTATACCATTGATGTATATAAAGGCGTGTTTAAGCCCGTAAGGAAATTTATCGACTACCTTTTTTTCCTCTCCTTTTTCCCAAAATTGCTCATGGGGCCTATTGTGCGTGCGGCAGACTTTGTGCCACAGATACACAAAAAACCAGTGGTAACCAACCAGCAAGTGGGCGAGGGGCTGTACCTGATAACGGCTGGCATCATTAAAAAAGTAATCATTAGCGACTATATCAATGCCAACTATGTAATTAATATTTTCGACAATCCGGGGGCACACACGGGCATAGAATGCCTGCTGGCAGTATATGGCTATCCCATGGTTATTTACTGCGACTTTTCTGGCTATTCCGATATGGCTATTGGCATGGCAAAATGGATGGGCTTTGATATCAACATCAATTTTCTTTCTCCATACCAGTCGGCAACCATTGGCGAGTTTTGGAAACGTTGGCACATTTCGCTTGCATCTTGGTTAAAAGACTATGTATATATACCACTAGGCGGCAACAAAGAAGGCAAATTTAATACCTATAAAAACCTGATGATAACCATGCTGCTAGGCGGCTTTTGGCACGGTGCAAGTTGGAATTTTTTATTTTGGGGCGCACTGCAAGGCACAGCCCTGATAGCGGAAAAACTGCGCACTGGTATGGGGCGGCAATACTTGCTGGTGTTGCCATGGTCTGCCAAGGCAACCAGGGTGGCAGCCACTATTATCACGTTTCATTTTGTATGCCTTGGCTGGGTATTTTTCCGCTGCGACACGTTTAGCAATAGCTGGGTAATGCTAGGGCAGATTGCTGGCAACTTCCATTTCAATTTGTTGAAGCCCCTTTTCAATGGTTATAAAATGGTTTTTGTCATGCTGTTTATTGCCATGGTGTTGCATGGTATTTCCTTTAAAAAAGAAGGCAGCTTTAGGCAATTGGTTGTAAACCTGCCCTTGCCCTTAAAGATTATTTATTTCTTCCTTTGTATTTATATAGCCATACAGTTTAAACAGGCGGAGATAATAAAGCCTATTTATTTGCAGTTTTAGGAGTTGTTTTTTCGCCACAAAGGCACGAAGGCTCAAAGTTGCACGAAGGAAAAGAAGAAAGAAAAAAGGCTTCGTGCTATTTCGTGCCTTTGAGCCTTTGTGGCAATATCCCCCCTACTCCACCAAATACCCCAGCTCCTTCATCCTGTTTTTAAACTTGGCTGCGTTTTCATTGGTTACCAGCAGGTTAAAGCCCTCGGCTTTTTGTACTACTTGTTTCAGCACGCTGTCTTGTGCCACCAATCGGTGCAGTTCCTTGCTGGTTGCTGGCAATGTAAAAACTTGCACTAGTTTGTTTGCCTTTACTGCCGTAGCGTTGGCAATCAAATCGTCAAAAAATTGGTTCCAATAAGCCGGGAAGGTGGTGTTAACCGTTTTTTTAAGAAGGGCAATCTTGTTTTCAATGTCTTTTTTGTTTTTGCAGTCCTTCAAAAATAGCTTGCTGGTAATGCGGAAGCGGTTGCTGCCTACTTTCTCCGAATAGTTGTTTAGCATCACCTCTATCACGTCCATATTGCCATTGGCAATAATCATCATGGAATCTTCTGACAAAAGGATTTCGTTTTTTGGCCTGCCGCCCTCCGCCTCGTAGGTGGGGGTCTTGCCAAATATATAAGCCCCCAGCTTGGTAAGCCGGAAATACATCAGCCCATCGTATGGTGAAAAATAAGTGCCGCCCAGCACGCTTGCGTCCACACCGGTATAGGCTATTTCAAGGAGCCCAAGCGAGGCATATAAAAACACAGTGCCTTGTATATAAGGGTTTAAGATAAAATCGGGGTAGGTATCCGAGCCTATGTATGCTTTGTCGCTATAGCCCCTCTCCGAAACTATGTCGATATACAACCTGTTCCCCGCACCGGTTTCCGATATAGGCTTCACGGGCAGCGACCTGCATTCTGTCAGTTCTATCAAATTGGTATCGCTTATCCAACTACCCACCGTCATTTCCTTGAAAACTTCATATAGCGTTTGCTCTGTAAGTTCCTGCATTTCGTATTCATCGCTTACAAAGCCCCAGCCTTTCAGGTGGTTCAGGATGTATTTGGAAGAATAAGACTTAAAATATTGCTTGTTGAACAAGGTTTTAATAATGTCCACGCTGTCCAAGTCCAGGTTCTTCTGCGAGAAGCCATATAGCACACCAGCCAGCAAGCAGCTCCGTATTTTGTTTAGCCCATCTATGTCAGATGGGTAAAACTCTGCAATAGCACAGCTTTTTTGCAGCTTGCCCAAGGTGCTTTCCATTGGGCGGCCGTTGGCCGTGTATTTGATATTTCCCTGCAAATAATACGAAATTAGGCGGGGCAGCTCGTCCAGTATCAAAGGCTCAGCATTAAAGCGGTAAACTGTTTCAAGGGGCTTTTCAATGGGTACAAGATAATAATGCCTTGGCTTGGGGTAATAATTTACAAGTACTTTTTTCACCTCTGGGTGCAAGAAAAGGAAGAAAGAAGGCCTGTCGTTATTGTGAAAATTGTACAATTCTTTTACGGTAAAAAAATAAAAAGCGGGTAGCAATTCTTTAGAGGAATAGCTGTAATAACCTGTTGAACCAGTACTTTCCGTGATAGGGTGCTTTAGGAAAGCAGTTAATTGCTTGTCGTCCATGCCGTCGTTCCACAACAATTTTTCTATCGCCTTCACCAGCGATGCTGGCAAACTGGCTAGGAATGCTTTGTAAACGATTTCGTTGCTAAATACAGAAAAGCACACCAAAGCAAGTTCAGCCCTGTTCTTGGCCTTTTTAGTATTGAAAATTTCTGTTATCCTTACATAATCTATCCCGTCAAAATGGGTATTGGAATTGGCTGCATAAAAAGCCTTTACAAGCTTGTACAAGCCTGTTTCCAGGTTGCTTTTTGTATAAGCCGTTTCTAAAGCCACTTGTATTTTTGCACTTAACATAATTTGCCCATTTTTTAAACGCCCAACATAAATTGAATATCATCCTCGCTAATGGCTTTCAGCGATGCACTGTCTGACGAGATGATACTATTGAAAATTTCTGCCTTTTGCTCTTGCAGCAACAATATCTTTTCTTCTATTGTTCCTTGTGTGATCAGTTTGTATGTAAGCACGGTTTTGTCTTGCCCAAAACGGTGGCTACGGTCTATGGCTTGGTTCTCGGCAGCTTTGTTCCACCATGGGTCAAAGATGAATACCATGTCTGCCGCAGTCAGGTTTAGCCCAGTGCCGCCTGTTTTCAGGGTAAGCAGGAACACTTTGCAGGAACTGTCTGCCTGGAACCGTTCTACCAGTTGCTGCCTGTTCTTGGTACTGCCGCTCATGCTTACATATTCCACGCCCTGCTCTTCCAGTTTTTCGCCAATTAGCTCCAATGCGTTCAGGAAATTTACAAATACCAGCACTTTGTGCTTGTTGGCTACTGCATCCAGCACTTGTTCTATCAACAATTCTATCTTGGGCGAAGGTATCGTGCCATTGCTAAGCCCCTCGGGCGTGGAAGCAAGTTGCCGTAGCTCGCTCAATGCTTGGAACACAAAAAACTGTGTGTTCTGTATGCCCTTCATAGCTATCTGCTGTTGTATGGCTTCTTGGTAGTACTGCCTGCGTTGCTCGTACAGTTTTTTCTGGGCATCGCTCATTTCCACATACAATGTCTGCTCTATCTTGTCGGGCAATTCTTTCAGCACGTCTTTTTTTAGCCGTCGCAAAATAAAGGGGTATATTTTTTTCCGCAGGTCGGCGGTAATGTCTTTGTCGTTGTTTTTCTGTATGGGGGTAAGGTAATACTGGTTAAAATTATCGATGCTGCCAAACATCGATGGGTTCAGGAAGCGGAACAGGGAATACAGTTCGCCCAAGTTGTTTTCTATGGGCGTGCCGCTTAGTGCCAGCCTGTGCTTGCATTGCAGCAGCATCACCGCTTTGCTGGTTTGGGCAGCCATGTTTTTAATGTTTTGCGACTCGTCTAGTATGGCATAATAAAAGGTTTCTTCCTTTAGCTTTTCTATATCGTTCCGCACCATGGCATAAGTGGTAAGGATAATATTATGCTCCATGGCTTCTTCCAATACCCGGTTATTGGCATAATAGGTATACGATGTAAGCTGCGGCGCAAATTTTTTCAGTTCCTTTTCCCAGTTGAACAATAGGCTTTTGGGCATCACAATCAACGTAGGCGTTGATTCTTTTGGGTAAATAGATGCCAGCAGGGTAATGGTCTGCAGGGTTTTGCCCAGCCCCATGTCGTCTGCCAAGCACCCCCCTAGCTTCACGCTGTGCAGGTATTGCAGCCAGTGATAGCCCTGTTCCTGATACGGGCGTAGTGTGGCGTTTACTTTAGGCAGCTTGGTTTTGCCTTTTCCTTTGCCCAGTGTGTTGAAGCCCTCAAAAACTTCCCTCGATTTCTTGAAACTGTCTGCTGCTACTTTTTCGTCTATCAGCTCTTCTACCAGCGGTAGGTCGAAGAAAGAAACGTTTACCTTGTTTTTCTTTTTGGTAAACAAGCGTTGCAGCTTCTGCATGTAGCTTTCATTCACTATGGCGTGTGTGCCATCGCTTAGCAATATGTATTTGTTTTTGTTGTATTGCTGCAAAGCATCAAAAAGCGAAAACTGCTCGTTGCCAAAACTCAAGTTGGCATCGCCTTCCAAAAAGTCTATACCGTGGCTTAGTTTCAGGTTCAGCTTTGGCCTTACGGTGGTTATTTTATATGCTTTTAGCTTTTCAGCACCTAAAATTTTATAGCTTGATAACAGGTTGGGCAAATCTGTATAAATAAATTCTGCCGCTATTTCTCTAGGTATGATGAACAGGTTGTCTTCCAGCAATATCTCTGCACCACCCTTCTTTTTCCCTTGCTTGGCGGTATGCTTCTGCAGCATTTTTTCTATTGCCTGTATGGCCATGTCGTTGCTTTCCTGCTCTATAGGTTTTACCTCTATCAGCTGTTCCAGCTCGTTGATAGCCGTGTAGGCAGACAGTTCATAATCGCTCAATAACCCTGCATCAATACCCGGCAACACCTGCGACACACGCATGTGCAGTGCTTCGTCTATGTCTAGTTTATCAAACAATAAAACGGGGGAAGTAGGTATTGCTTCTTTGCTAAACACCACGTTATAGTCCTCATAAACCAGTTCTATGTTCCTAGTAAACGAAAAAAAGATAGAGAGAAACTTGGTTAGGTCGCCCGGTGCAACCAAAGTGTTAAAATAAGGAAGTGTCCTGAAATTGCTGCCGATGGGGGCTGTTTCCACCACGCCTCCATTTACAAAAATATGGTCTTCGTTGATGAACTGGAACTGGGTGTGCACTTCGTTGTTCATCCATAACAGCACTTCTGAAGCTAAGCTTTTGCCATCTGCCGAAGGTGTTAAAGATAGTTTTAATGAATTAGCTGCTTCCAAGGCTTCTATAACCGTTCCATCCTGGGTTACCCATAGCTTGCTTTGCAACAAAGGCTCAATTAAAAATTCATGCTCGTGGAGGTAGGTTTTGTCAGATGGGTTTTCCCAATCCACGATATAATCCGACCGTTGCTGGATGGCTTGGATTGATTTAAGGATTGTGCGTGTAGGGCCGCTGTATTGTTGGTAGTCGGCTTCTACAGATTTGCCCTTGTCGTTCTGCACTTCTATATATGCCCCAGCATCGTCAAAAGCCAACCGGAAAACAATAGAAGCCACTTTGCCCGACGAGATGGACACGCTTTGCTTTTCCTTTTTAAATATTTCAAATACCGATTTTGCTGCCATAGTTGTAATGCTGTAAATCCATCAAACCTATTTTATTTTAGTCAGTTTGCCGAAAAAAGTGGAATAATTGCTTTTTTGGGTGAATAACCTGTGTTTTGGCTGTGGAAAAACAAGGGATAACATCAACAGGATGGTGAAAGTAATATACGATATTACAAGGAATTTGATAAGGTGCGGGAAGCACGGTTGAGTTTGTGGTAGCAAATACTGGCTTGTCCATTAACGAGGTTAAAATGCTGCAAAAGGGGATATAAATAGTTGCAAATAGTTGCAACTATTTATATCCCCTTTACTTTTTCTTTTAAAACGACATGCCCCCTATTTCTTCTATATGGGCGCGTTTGCAATTTCAAGAATTAAACACCCGTCTTTACCAATGTGCCTACGTTCATGCCTTCTACTACCCTTAGCAAATTGCCAGGCTGGTTCATGTCAAAAACAATAATTGGCATTTTATTTTCCATGCACAGCGTAAAGGCTGTCATGTCCATCACTTTCAGGTTCTTGCTGATGCAGTCCTCAAAAGAAAGTTTTTCAAATCGTGTAGCTGTTGGGTCTTTTTCTGGGTCAGCGGTATAAATGCCATCAACCCTGGTGCCTTTTAATATCACGTCTGCCTTCATTTCAATCGCCCTTAGGCTGCCAGCCGTGTCGGTGGTAAAGTATGGGTTGCCTGTTCCAGCCCCAAAAATTACTACCCTGCCTTTTTCCAAATGCCTTAATGCTTTACGGCGTATATAGGGTTCCGCCACTTGCTCCATATGTATGGCGCTTTGCAGCCTTGTATATACCCCTTTGCGCTCTAGCATAGCCTGCATGGCCATAGCGTTAATAACGGTGGCCAACATGCCCATATAATCGCCATGAGCCCTTTCAATGCCGCTTTCGGCTTCGTTCATACCACGGTAGATGTTTCCCCCTCCTATCACAATTGCCACTTGCACGCCGAGGTCTGTAACAGACTTAATGTCTATTGCATATTGCTCAATAATTTTCGGGTTAAATGGGTCGCCATTTTTCTGGTTGCCCAGCAAGGCTTCGCCCGATAACTTCAATAACACACGTTTGTACTTGGGTAGCATCTAACATTTTTTTGTTCGGCTGCAAATAACCTCTTTTTTTGGGGATGTTCCAAAGGCTATTTTAAAAAAGGGGCAAGTATTCATGATAGGACATAGGATTACAGAGAAAAGGAGAAAAATTATGCAAACCTTTATAGGGTTCAAAACCCTGTAAAGGCTTTTAGCCTAAGCATAAAAATGAGCAATAACAGGGTTTTGTTTTATTTCGTTGCAAATGTCGATACTAATGGCTTTTTCGTAAAAACCAATTACCTGTGGGTATTCCCAAGCTTTTTCCCTGTCTTTTTTGTCTAGGGACGAACTGATCATCACAGCATAAATCTTATTAGCATTAGGCATTTGCTGTATGGCATTTAGCAAGCCCCAACCATCCATTACGGGCATGTTGATGTCGAGTAACAACAAATAATGGTCATCAGTATTTGGCGGATTGCTAATGGCTTCAAATGCAGCTTTGCCATTAAAATAAGCTTGAGGGCTAGTGGCAATGCTACTGGTAGTAACCCGCCTTTTGTGCATCATTACAAAAGCGGGGTCATCGTCTATTATTAAAACTTGTAAGCTCATGTGCCTGTTTTTAGTAAAAAATACACAATAAAACAAAAGCAACATTACTACATATCAATAAAACAATATACCCCTTAAATAAAGGGGGTGCATTTGAAATCTTCGCTTTTTATTCCCTTTTTTATTTATCAGCAAGATAGATAATTGATGGTGATAGGCGTACCCTAATTCCCGACCTCACCCCAACCCTCTCCAAAGGGAGAGGGAGCAAGAACAAGGAGAGGGAGCAAGAGCAAACGAGGGGATAAGAAGAACTAAGCGAAGATTTGGAATGGCTTATTTTCTGCTTTTAAGTGATTTATTTTTTTGCTTTTTCTCCTTTTTGCCTATAACTCATTGATATTCAGTTGTTTGTGTTTTTTAAGCCTCATTTTTTATTATAATTTAAATGAATTTTACGATAATGTATTGATAATGGAATGATAGTTTTACTATAGTAGAATGATAATTTATTGATAAGAAACTGATAAGATTTTGGTAGTGGATTATTATTTTCCTAAACCAACTAACATCAGATGCGAGAGGCAAGGCCAAGATGCCCGTAGTTCCTCCTTTCATGTAAAATTGGCATGAATAGGCATATAGTCCAAAATAAAAATCCTATATGGGGGAAATATTCCCTCATGAGTATCCAAAATTTCCCCCATATCGGATACTTTTTAAACCTAGATTTTGCAGTTGAAATCTATTGAAAACAATTAAAAACGAAATTTTGAAATGCACCCAATAAAGGGGGCAGCCTTAACTTTGCCCCATAATTTCATGGTTCAAATTTTAAACAAATGCACAAACATATTACTTCGTGGCATAGCCCAGCACTAAATAAAAACATGCCCATAGCCACTTATGGCCATTATGGGTTTTGCTTGCTGCTAATACCTACGGCTGCAGCAGATTATTTGGAATACGAGCGTTTCCAACTCATAGAGGCACTTGCCCCATTGATTAATGCTGGCAAACTGAAAGTGTATAGCATAGACAGCATGAACAAGGAAAGCTGGATGAACTATAACATGGTGCCTGCGCACAAGGCCATCAGGCACAACCAGTTTAACAACTATGTTTACAACGAAGTAATACCTTATATCCGCAGCCAGAGTGGGCAGGGAACTTTTATTTATACCTGTGGCGCATCTTTTGGCTCTTTACATGCCATGAATTTGTTTTTGAAGCGACCAGATATTATCAACGGGGTTATTAGCATGAGCGGGGTTTATGACCTTACGGAATATACAAGGGGCTACTGGGACGAGCAGGTATATTACAATAGCCCCTGCCATTACATCCCAAATTTAACAGACGATTATTACTTGTCTAAAATAAAAGCCAGCCACCATATACATATTTATACAGGCAGTGGCGAGCATGAGGACCCTGAAGCCAACAAGCGGTTTTCTAGCATCTTGTGGGGCAAAGGCATTTGGCACGACCTAGGCATATGGGGCAGCGACATAAAACACGATTGGCCTACCTGGCGAAAAATGCTGCTATATATTCTGAACAATAAATTTTAAAGACTGGTAGCCACAAAGGCGCAATGACTCAAAGTGGCACGAAGGAAAAGGAGAATGCTTCGTAGCAACTTAAACGCTTTTATACAAAAAACAGTTAATTCGCTTGGTGTTTTAGCATATATATACAATAGTGGCTTAATATTACGACACATAATTCTTTTTTTTTGAATAAACAGGTTATACAAATCGTTTGCTTGCTTATACTTGCCATTGCTTGGCTGCCTTCAAAGGCACAATTTGTAACGGTTAGCGGTACTGTTTATGATATTACAGGCCGCAACCCTGTGGAAGCCATAGCGGTTTTTAGCAAATCGGGAAGGGGTACTTTTACCGACTCGCTGGGCAGGTATAGCTTCACGGTAAAAGCAAAAGACTCTATCTGGTTTTCGCTGATGAACAAATCAACCATGAAATATGCCATAGATACCATCAGCAACCTTAGCAGTTTCGATATCAGCATACATGTGAGGGCGACAGATTTGCCAGAAGTAACCGTAAGAAGCAAGAGCTACCGTTTAGACTCGCTTCAAAACAGGAGGGATTATCAAAAATATTTCGATTTTAAAAAGCCAGGCATCAAGCTAAGCAACAACCCCGGCTATAACCCTGGTGGCCTTACAGTGGGGCTGGACCTGGATGAGTTTATAAATATGTTCCGGTTCCGGCGCAACCGCAATTTGATGTTTTTGCAAAACCGCCTGATACAGCAAGAGCAGGACAAGTATGTAAACTTTAGGTTTAGCAAGGCAATGGTGCATAAGATTACCAAATTGGAAAGCCCAGAGCTGGATACATTCATAAAAAAATACCGGCCCGACTATGATTTGCTGCAAACATTCAACGATTTAGAAATGGGTTACTATATTGAGCAATATTTTAAAGAATACCAAATAAAAAGAAACAGGAGTAGTTTAAAGAAAATAGATGATTAATAAATTTTCCATATTAAACCGCTGGCTTTTTATTTAATCATTACTTGGCAAACCCCCTAAAAAACGCGAACAATCATTATGAAAAAAAAGCTTACCCCCCTCATCCTCCTTTTCATCATCCTTTCTGTGTATGCCAATGCACAAAAAATAGACTCTACCTTGGCACAATATGCCGATGATTACCCACAAGAAAAAATACACTTACATTTCGACAAGGGCATTTATATAAAAGGGGACATGATTTGGTTTAAAGCCTACTTGCTAACAGGGCTAGACCTATCGGACAACAGCAAAAATTTTTATGTGGATTGGTTTGACGATAAAGGCGCATTGCTAACACATACAGTAAGCCCGATATTTGAATCGAGTGCAAGGGGGCAATTTGAAGTGCCAGCAAACTACACAGGCAAGTTCCTGCACGTGAAGGCATATACGCAATGGATGCTGAATTTTGACACCGCTTTTCTTTATAACAAAGACATAAGGATAGACCAAACAGTAGCAGCACCATCTTCAACCGCTTCTGCCAAACCAGAAACCACAAAAAAATCAGCAAAGCAGCAGGCTAATTTGCCTGTGCCTGAGGCAGCCAAGCCCAAAACCCCAACAGCCACCATCCATTTCTTTCCCGAAGGCGGTGAATTGCTAAACGATGTAACTACAAGGGTTGCTTTTTTAATTGAAAATGAATTTGGCTTGCCCGTAAGCGCAGCAGGGGCGTTGAAAAACAATAAAGGCGAACTGATAGATTCCTTTATTACAGAGCACGATGGCATGGGCAGCTTTAGCATACAGCCAGACAGCACGCAGCCATATTCTGCAACCTGGCTAGATGAGTATGGCATTGCGCATACTACCCCTTTGCCTTTGGCGAAAACCGTTGGAGCAACCCTAGAGGTGCAGCCTGCAAAAGCAAAAGCGATGTTTTTTGTAAACAGGAGCAAAGAAGCTACCCCCAACTTGAAAACAATGTTTGTAATAGCCACCATGCACCAGCACGAGGTATATAAATCTAAAATAAACTTGTCTGAAAGACTGGCCGCCATCGGCGAAATACCTACCAAAGATTTACCCACAGGCGTATTGCAAATAACTTTGTTCGATGCCGATTATGCCCCGTTGGCAGAAAGGGTAACTTTTGTAAACAATTATCAATTCCTGTTTACGCCCCAAGTAAGGGTTACGAAAGCAGGGCTAGACAAAAGGGCTAAAAACACCATTGAAATACAAGTAGATGATTCTGTGGTTAGCAATATGTCAGTAGCAGTTACTGATGCTGGTTTGCTTACTGATGCAGGCACCAACATTGCATCTGACTTATTGCTAAGCGGCGATATAAAAGGCAATATCAACAACCCAGCTTACTATTTTTCTAGCAAGGCCGATTCTGTAACCCATCACTTAGACCTAGTGATGCTAACCCATGGCTGGCGGAAATTTAACTGGAAAGACGTGGCTAGTGGCACGCTGCCTAAAATTACGCACCCAAGGGAAACAGAATTCATGGAGCTAAAAGGGACCATTTATGGAAACATGAATAAAAGCGCGATGCTGAACCAAAAGATAATTTTATTGATGCAGGGGAAAGACAGCGTAAAACAAAGCTTGTTTTTGGATGTGGATAGGGCTGGTAATTTTGGCCGAAAAGGCGTTCTTTTTTACGATACTATTTATGTTTTTTACCAGCTAATGGGCGACAAAAGGCTAACTGACAGGGTTGAAATTGGTTTTCAAACAGGCCTGATCCAGCCGCCATCGATGAAGTACAGCAGCATTACCACCTCCCCTTTTTTATGGGCTTATAACTCTAAAGACTCAAGCCTGCTGGAAAGGAGCAGAATGTTTTATAATGAAAAAGAAAAAGTGAAACGGCAATTAGCTGCTAACGAACTGGCAGAGGTAACCGTTAGGACTAAGGTAAAAAGGGCCGTGGACGTGCTGGATGAAAAATATACCAGTGGGTTATTTGCTGGTGGCGACAGCAAACAATTTGACCTAACAACAGATCCTTTTGCAGTTGCTGCACAGGATGTGTTTTCGTATTTGCAGGGCAGGGTAGCTGGTTTGCAAATCAACAATTCAGGAGCGGATGTAACGCTTAGCTGGAGGGGCAGCACACCCGAGTTGTACCTAGATGAAACGAAAGTAGAGGTTGATCAACTAAGGAATACACCTATGACAGATGTGGCATACATAAAAGTTTTCCCACCGCCGTTTTTTGGAGCCACGGGCGGCGGTGCTGGCGGCGCCATAGCCATTTATACACGCAAGGGCGTTGATGTGAAGCCTACCCCTGGCGTAGGGCTAAACTTTAAAAGGTTGGCTGGCTACACTCCGTATAAGGAGTTTTACAACCCCGACTACGCTACAAGCACGCCTACCTATACCGAAGATGCAAGGACAACCCTATACTGGAACCCTTTTGTATTAACCTACGGTAAAAACCATACGGTGCAGCTTGAGTTCTATAACAACGACATTTCTAAAAAACTGCGTTTGGTAATAGAGGGCATAAACCGGGATGGCAAAATTGCAAGGGTGGAGAAATTGATAGAATAGTGATTTGTTATTTTGAATGCTAAATTTTAAATTAAAAATCCCAAAGGGCATAGTCCTTTGGGATTTTTTTGTGATTTAATAGCCAAACTCAAATGATTGGCCTTAATTTAAAATAAACCGATTAGTGTTTAAAATGCCTCAAATCTGTAATAACCATTGCTAGGTTTTGTTCTACACAGTAGCTAATGCTGTCTTTATCGCGAATTGAGCCACCCGGTTGGATAAATGCTTCTAAGCCTGCCTCGTGAGCCATTTGCACGCAGTCGTTAAAAGGAAAAAAGGCATCACTGGCCAGAACGGCCGCATTCAAATCAAACTGGAATTGTCCTGCTTTTTCTATGGCCTGCCGCAATGAGTCCACACGGCTGGTTTGTCCACAGCCCTTGCCTACCAGTTGCTTGTTTTTAACCAGCGCTATGGCATTGCTTTTTAGATGCTTGCAAATAATATTTGCAAAAACGAGGTTGGCTTTTTCATCCTCCGTCGTTTGCCTGCCGCCAACTTCTTTCCAATTGGCAAAGTTGCCCTTGTCGCTGCCTTGGTGCAATGTGCCGCCCAATAGAGATTTAAACTGGCCATTTCCCGTTTCGCCAACACCAACTTTTAGCTCCAGCAATATCCTGTTTTTTTTGCTTTTCAATACTGCCAATGAATCCTCGCTAAAAGAAGGGGCTATCAATACTTCAAAAAATATTTCATTAATGGCCTCTGCCGTGGCTTTGTCTATCTGCCCATTACTTACCAATACGCCGCCAAATGCGCTTTCGGGATCACCAGCCAAAGCCGCATCCCAGCTTTCTTTTACAGTAGCCCTTTCGGCAATGCCGCAAACATTGGTATGCTTGATAATAGCAAAAACAGCAGTATCCCCCGCTGCGTCAAATTCTGTTATCAACTGTATGGCAGCATCTACATCTACCAAGTTATTATAAGATAACTCCTTGCCGTTTAACTGCGTGAAAGATTGCGACAAGTTGCCATAAAAAACAGCTTGCTGGTGTGGGTTTTCACCATACCTCAGTACTTGTTGCTCACTGCTGGTTTGGAAAGTGGTATTGCTAGGGTTGAAATAGTTGCTAATAGCAATATCATAGTTCATCACTACTGCAAATGCCTTGGCTGCAAATGCCTTGCGTTGCTCCAAGCTAATAACACCTTCTTGGCTTTTTAATATATCATTTAATACGGCATAGTCTGCCTTGGCTGCAATAACTGTTACGTCTTTAAAGTTTTTGGCAGCAGCCCTTATCATGGATGGGCCTCCGATGTCTATTTTTTCAATTATCAGCGCTTCCTCAGTAGTGTTTTTCAATGTTTCCTCAAAAGGGTAAAGATCTACTATTACTAGGTCTATCTCGGGTATGCTGTATTGTTTCATCTCAGCCAAGTCTTGTTCTACATACCTCCTGCCCAGTATGCCGCCAAAAACGGCAGGGTGCAAGGTTTTTACCCGGCCACCCAAGATAGACGGGTAAGTGGTAAGGCTCTCAACAGGTACACAGGCAATGCCCGCTGCTTCTAAAAAGGCCTGTGTGCCCCCAGTAGAATAAATGGTAATGCCTAGGGATTGCAACTGCTTGCCCAAAACTTCCAGCCCGTTTTTATAAAAAACGGAGATCAATGCCGATTGAATTTTTTTTTCCATGATATTTATTGATAAGGTTGGCAGGAAAGGCACAGGCAAGAAGCCCATGTTTTTTTAAACTTGCGGCAAATGTAGCTTTTGAAGGCTTTGGTTGGGCAGGTGATTTTCTACAAAAAATTATGTTTTTATTGGAATCGCTATTTTATAAATACAATAAATGATTATTTTAGCATCAAATTATTAATAGTGGGAAAGGTAAAAGGACAGATAACAAAGGGCATTGGTGTTGCTCCATTAAAATCCGCAACTAAAAACAGTTTCTTGTTGAAAAAACATGCTAATGAAATAAAACCTAAGCCTAAAAACTATCTTCGTATAAGAACTTTACTAACCAATATAGAAGGTTGTTTGTCTGATACCATTTTGGAAGGACGAAATGGTAGTTTATGATTTATTATTTCGACACTTCATTTCTATGTGAAATTTTCAATTGTATTTTTTATATTTGTAAGCATGAAAGATAAAGAAACAGAAATAGTGATAGCAAATTTGCCCAATTCAAAAGGGGCGGTCATCTTCAAGAAAATGAGTGATGAGAAAAAAGCTATCCGTGCCCATATTCAAAATGGCGGAAAAATTTCAGAACTAAAAGGAAAATTTAACATTGTTAAAACCGTATCCATTACAGCAAAATGATGAGTACTCTTTTGAGTTCACCACTAACCAGAAAATAAAGTATGAAGTTTATTTTCTTGATTACAGGTTTATGTTTGCTGACTATCCAAATATTGCTTGCCCTATATATTCATTTAACATTGAGACAAAACAAGGAAATCCAGATAATACGTTTGGCGACGAAAGGGTTGGCTTAACTGTTGCTGTTATTTTTAATTATTTCTTTAACAATATAGAAAATGTTGCTTTGTATATCTGCGATAGTATAGATAAAAGGCAAAACGCACGAAAGAGAAAATTCGATTTATGGTTTTTTGTTTACAATGATGGCAGCCTTTTTAAAGAAGATGGTTTAGCAATAGTAGAGGGGGAGGAAATATATAATTCATTGTTATTGCACAAAGAAAACTTTCAATTTAAAGATATAATACTAGCATTTAAAGAACTAAATGAAAAGACAAGTGAAAAGTAGGTATGTTTAAATTGTTGCTTTATTTTAAAAAACCATCACCTTGCTACTGCTACTCATGTATAGCTACTAGCGGCACATGACTATGGAAAGCCAATTCTTTTGAATGGCTACTTATAAAAATATTTTCCAGCAGGCTATGTTTTTTAGGTATGATAATAGTTACATCCACTTTGTTTTCATCTGCAAATGAATTGATGGCTTCCGAAAAATTGGGGCTAACAATGAAATGGAATTTGGGGTTGTGCCCTGCAAATATTTTCTTTAAAGCCAAGCACTCAAACGAATCTTCATAATAAGAATGATGTGAGGTTTCTGCAACGTTCAGTATCAGTAAGGAGGCTTTGGTGTCGTTTAAAATGTCTTTGATTTGAGAATATGGCTTAGCATCTATTACATGGGCAAAATCTGAGACAAGCAAGAAACGGTCAATATGTTTATAAGAACGATTTGCTGGTACAATAATTACAGGAACAGAAGCAGTTTTTGCAATAACCGTAGTATTGCTGCCCAGTATTTTTTCATAGAAAACACCGCCACTAGTAATGCCCATCACAATAACATCTGCATTTATTTGCTGGCAAATTTTATTAATCTCCGAGGTAAAAGAGCCATAATCTGCTATTGTATCTATTGAAATGCCAATTGGGCAATCTTTTTCCAAGCTTTGCTTTAAATGCTGGAGCTCATTTTGCGAAGCTTGCTTAATGGTATCAAATTCCATTGTCCCTATGCTGGAAAGCAATGGGTCTGGCGTAACAACTATAGGGAAGGTAAAACCATTATACAGTACTATTTTGCTTGCGCCCACTTGCTGGGCAAGCCCAATAGCATATATAGCAGCATTTCTTGACGTACTGGAAAAATCGGCAGGCACAAGTATCGTTTTCATAACTAAAAAATTTAAACCTAAAGGTAGTTAACTAGTGCCTATAAAACATGATATTGGTCATGAAAAGCAGAATTTTAAAATGCCCCCAATCAAGCTGGCTAAAACGTGCCTTTGTATCTTCTCTTCATTAACCCCGATTTCAAAAACTAGCCCCAAAATTTTATCCTAACCAATTACTTCCCTATTTGTTCTACCTTTGAAACGAGGAAAGGCAAACATGGCAAAAAAAGCAAAAGCAATTACAGATACAAACAATACCCCCACACCAACAGAATACATAGAAGTGTTTGGCGCAAGGGAACACAACCTGAAAAACATAGATATTTCTATCCCTAAAAACCAATTGGTGGTGTTCACTGGGGTTAGCGGCAGCGGCAAGTCTTCCCTCGCTTTCGATACCATTTACAATGAGGGGCAGCGCCGCTACATGGAAAGCTTTAGTGCCTACGCCCGCCAGTTTATGGGTGATATGGAACGCCCTGATGTGGACAAAATCACTGGCCTTAGCCCTGTAATATCCATCGAGCAAAAAACCACTGGCAAAAACCCCCGCTCCACCGTGGGCACTGTTACCGAGATATACGATTTCCTGCGCTTGCTTTTTGCCCGTATAGGAGAAGCCTATAGCTATAACACAGGCAAAAAAATGCTGAAATTCAGCGAGGAAGAAATAGTTGACAATATTTTCGAGAAATTCAAGGATAGGAAAGTTTCGATACTCGCCCCATTAATCAGGGGCAGGAAAGGACATTACAGGGAACTGTTTGAAGACATCCGCAAAAAAGGCTTCCTGAAAGTACGGGTAGATGGCGAAGTATTGGATTTGAATGCCAAAATGCAGGTAGACCGCTATAAAATACACGATATTGAAGTAGTGATAGACCGATTGGCGGTAACAGCGGATATGCGGGTGCGTCTTAGCCAAAGTGTGCAACAAGCCCTGAAAATGGGAAAAGAGCTGATGTTCGTTGCCCCCCAATCGTTGGATAAAGAAGCTAAAAAAGCATTGACTTTTGAAGGATTAGGCGAACCAGCGGGTGAAATGATGTATTCCAAACAATTGATGTGCCAAGATACGGGCATCAGCTATGAGGAACCATCCCCCAATGCATTTTCCTTCAACTCGCCTTATGGTGCCTGCCCTACTTGCAAAGGGTTGGGCAATGTATTTACCATTAGCATGGATGCGGTTATACCAGATAGCAGCAAAAACATAAAGGATGGAGGCATTGCGCCCTTGGGCGAAAAAAGGGAAGCGCAGCTGTTTAAGAATGTAGAAGCAATTGCCAAAAAGTATAAAGTAAAACTGGAAACGCCTATAAAAGACATCTCTGTCAACGCCCTGAATATGATATTGTATGGCAATGAGCAGGGTATTAGTGAAGATATACTAGATTTTGAAAACCTGCCAGAAAGCAACCCATACCAAACAGAGTTTGAGGGCATTATTCCTATGCTGAAACGCTGGTTTGCGGGTAGCAATAGTACCGAGACCATGAGGGAATGGGTGGAGAAATTCATGGAGCTTAAAAACTGTCCATCTTGCAATGGGCAGCGGTTGCGGAAAGAAAGCCTATGGTTTAAGATAGATGAAAAGAACATTGCCGAACTGAGCGACCTAAACTTGGACAAACTCCAGTTTTGGTTTATTGGCGTGGAGGAACGCCTGTCCAACAAGCAAAACCTAATTGCCAAAGATATTTTAAAAGAAATAAGGGAGCGTTTGCAGTTTCTGCTGGATGTGGGGCTGACTTACCTTACCATCAACCGCCCCTCCCGCACCTTGAGCGGTGGCGAAAGCCAACGTATTAGGCTGGCAACACAAATTGGCAGTCAGTTGCAAGGTATTACCTATATTTTAGATGAGCCGAGCATCGGCCTCCACCAGCGGGATAACCACCGTTTGATTACCGCCCTGCAAAACCTACGGGATATTGGCAACAGCGTATTGGTGGTAGAACACGACAAGGATATTATGCTGGCTGCAGATTACCTGATAGATATTGGTCCTAAAGCAGGTCGTTTTGGGGGCAATATAGTAGCACAAGGCACACCCAAACAGGTATTGGAAAGCGGGAGCGACACGGCAGCTTTCCTAAATGGATCGAAAGGGCTGGAAGTGCCCAAGGAACGCAGGAAGGGCAATGGTAAAACATTGGAACTAAAAGGCGTGGTAGGCAATAACCTGAAAGGGGTAAGCGTTAGTTTTCCATTGGGCAAACTGATTGTGGTAACTGGGGTAAGCGGCAGTGGGAAATCGACATTGATTAATGAAACGCTGTATCCTATTTTATCCAAGCATTGCTACAATAGTCGCACAGCACCGATGGAATTTGAAAGCATCAAAGGGTTGGAAGCCATAGATAAGGTAATAGAGATTGACCAATCGCCCATTGGCCGTACGCCGAGGAGCAACCCTGCTACCTATTGCGGTTTTTTTACCGATATACGCACATTGTATGCCACAGTGCCAGAAGCCAAAATTCGTGGCTACAATGCTGGTCGCTTTTCCTTTAATGTAAAAGGCGGCAGGTGCGATGTATGCGAGGGTGGTGGTATGCGAGTGATAGAAATGAACTTTCTGCCAGATGTATATGTGCCTTGCGAAAAATGTAATGGCAAACGATACAACAGGGAAACGCTGGAAATACGCTACAAAGGCAAATCTATCAGTGATGTATTGAACATGACTGTGGATGAAGCAACGGACTTTTTCCAACCGGTACCTTGGATGTACCGGAAGATAAAGGTTTTGCAGGATGTAGGCTTGGGTTATATAACCCTTGGGCAAAGTGCCGTAACCCTTAGCGGTGGCGAAGCACAGCGCGTGAAACTAAGCACCGAGCTTGGCAAAAAAGACACGGGCAAAACCTTTTATATATTGGATGAGCCTACTACTGGTTTACATTTTCAGGATATAGAATTATTGGTCGGCGTAATTAATAAGCTTGTTGACAGGGGCAACACGGTATTGATTATAGAACACAACTTAGACGTAATTAAAATGGCCGACCATGTCATAGACCTGGGGCCAGAAGGTGGCGATGGTGGCGGCAAGATTTTGTTTGAAGGCACACCAGAGGAAATGCTGGACAATGCTATCAGTCATACGGCTAAGTTTTTGAAAATGGAGATGGGCGGCTAGGTATTTGTCGAAAAATTGTTTACTAATTTAAATATTTTACATTATTTTCGTTAAACAAAAAAGACAACTCCTCAATCAATATATTTTCCTGTAAAATCCCGGATGGAAACTTTAGGATGATTTGTCATTTTGGGGTTTTCATTTTTTTTGTATAGGCCATACTTTTATGCCTAGCTATTAGTTAGTTGTCATTTTTTGCTAATTCTTTTTTTGAGGTACTGGTGAGCCTCAATTCCTAATTCCCCCACCATGGGGGCATTTTGGGATACTCGTGGGAGCATATTCCCCCCATATAGGATTGTCCTTTTGCACGGATTCAAAATCAATACCAACTTTGTAGTAAAAGGCCCCTTGTTTTCATTAGAACAATCCCTGTAGTTAGCATAACCTTAGCTTGCTGTCTCGAGGGGTTTAATGCAAAAAAAAGATATTATGAACTACATCCGTACTCAAAAAACACTCAAAAAGCACTCAGTTTTCCGCGGAAATCACTCACAAAACACTCACATTTCACTCACAAATCACTCACATTTCACTCATAAAACACTCACCTTAAAAAACAAAAAAGCACTGTATTTCAATGAGTTATGATGCATAAATACCTAAAAATTAAATTCAGGAAGTCAAAAGCAGCCAAACCAAGCAGGCAATGCCCCTGAAAATGGGTCATAAAAGTTTTAGCTTTACCCCATCAAGGTTGCATTAAATGATAGGTTGGCACTCGCCAGCACCTCAAAAAAGAATTAGCTTCATTTTTCTAAAAACTTTCACTTTATCCAAGGCAACAAAAAGCCTTGTATAATGTCTCTACCATACTTAACCTTGGCACATGCGCAAAAAAAAAGAAATTCTGTTGTTTGTTTGTTTTGTTTACTGTTCCATTTATAGCATTGCCCAAACAGATACAACTGCTTTTTCTTTGCCAACAAAAGACAGGTTGTCCGTTCATGAACGAGACTTTTCAGATGTATTACATAGCTTTTCCAAAAAAGAAAAACACAAAGACACGGCAGCCAATGCTGCTGCCAAGTATTACCATACATCTTTAATACCAGCAGTTGGCTACACCTTGCAAACAGGATTTGCGGGCATACTAAGCGCCAACCTTGCTTTTGCAAACGATAACAAGCCAGACACTAAATTGTCCAGTATTACCACCAGCCTTACCTATTCGCAGTACAGCCAAACAATTGTTCCTGTGCTGGCCGACATTTGGACAAAAAACAACACTTACAATTTTGTGTCTGACAACCGTTTTATAGCTTACCCATCCGATATTTATGGGCTTGGCGGCAGGACAGACCCTAACAAAGGCTTAACCATCAATTTTACAGGCTTAAAGCTGCACGAAACCATATTGAGGTCTGTTCGCAAAAACTTGTACGCAGGAGTTGGGTTTTATTTCGATAAATTTTGGGGTATAAAAGCCCTTGATTCTTTAAAAAGAAGAGACAACACCCGGTTTACCCGTGAGTTAGGCTCCAGCGAAACGGCAGTGGGCGTGGCCCTAAAACTATTGTTCGACAGCCGTTTGAACCAAATAAACGCAACCAATGGCTGGTATGCAAACGTTGTTTACAGGCCTAATTTCAAGTTTTTGGGCAGCGACACCCGTTGGCAATCGCTGCTGGTGGATGTACGCAAATACGTTACGTTCCCTAAAAACTCTAGAAATACGCTTGCTTTTTGGAACCTTTACTGGCTTACCACCGCTGGCACTCCCCCCTACCTGCTGCTGCCAAGCACCGGGTGGGACGACCAGTACAACACAGGAAGGGGTTATATACAAGGGCGTTTCCGGGGCGACAACATGTATTATTTTGAAACCGAGTACCGCTACTGCATTACCAGAAATGGGTTGCTAGGCGGCGTTGTATTTGCCAATGTGCAAAAATTTTCAGGCGAAATTTCCAAGCAGTTTAGCTCGTTTACGCCAAGCTATGGGCTGGGGTTGAGAATAAAACTAAACAAATATTCAGGTGCTAACCTTTGCATAGACTATGGTTTTGGTAAAGATGGCTCTAAGGGCTTTTTTGTAAACCTTGGCGAAGTGTTTTAAGGGGTTTTAAAGTTTACATAAATATACTTTCTGCCTTTTCAATGCTTTCGGGCTTGCCTACATCTACCAAAATACTGCCTGTGTGGTTAAAGCTATTAATCCTATTGCTGGCACATAAATCAAGATAAACTTCTACCATAGAAAATTTGCCTTCCTGCTGCATTAACGGGAACAAGCGGGTGCTAATTACATGGATGCCACTAAAAGCAAGTTGTTTTAATGCTTTTTTTTGCTGTGGTTCAAAGGCAAGCACTGGGCCTTTTTCTTCCAATGTAGAAACATTCCGCCAGCCGCATAGGCTATTTGCTTCATTAAAAAGAAAGTAGCGGGATGTGCTTCTTTCAGAAACGGCTAATGTGGCCAAAGGCTTTTGTTTTTGGTGCTGTGCTATCATGCTTGTGAGTGGCATATTGGTAAGTATGTCGGTATTCATTACCACAAAATCTTCCTCCCCCTCAAAAAACCATGCTGCTTTTTTTAGGCCGCCGCCTGTTTCCAGCAGTGCATCTGTCTCGTCTGAAATAGCAATATTGCTGCCCCAGCCTTTGTTGTAGTTCACGGCGTCTATTATTTGGCTGGCATAGTGATGCACGTTTACAATCACGTCTGTTATGCCATGCTGCTGCAAGTATGCAATGTTTCTTTCTAGCAATGTTTTGCCATTTATTTCAACCAATGCCTTTGGTCGATGCAGTGTTAATGGCTTTAGCCTGCTACCCAAACCTGCGGAGAATAATATTGCCTTCATCTGTAATTATGAGTTATGAATGATGAGTTTGCTCACTCTTTGCCCCCTTGCCTATTGTCTCTTTGCCTACTTTACCCAATTTGCCTCGTTTGTGTGGGTTATCACTACTTTTACCTTATACTTATTGCGCAGGTGGCGGGCTGTTTGCTCGGCGGCATACACACTGCGGTGCTGCCCACCCGTGCAACCAAAGTTAATGACTAGGTTTTCAAAGCTGCGGTCTATGTAGTTTTCTACCGATATGTCTATCAGGTCCCAAACGCTATTTAGGAAATTGTTCATTAGGGTACGCTGCTCTAGGAAATCCTGCACCGGCTTGTCTTTACCACTCAGCTTCTTGTATTCGTTGTTGCGGCCAGGGTTTAAAATAGCCCGCATGTCGAACACATAACCACCGCCTGTATCATTATTAGTAGCAGGGATCCCTTTTTTATAGCTAAAACTGTTTATTGCTATCACCAATGGCGTGTTTTCATTGGCTTGCACGGGGGTAAAGCTTGCTATTATTTCTGGGCTAGTTATTTTTTGTAGTAGTTTTTCAAAAACAGGCATATTAATGCCTACCTTTTTATTGGCTAAAAAAAACTGAATGTTTTGCAATGCAAAAGGTATGCTGGTAAGAAAGTGGGCTTTTCGCTCAAACAAGCCCCGGAACCCATAAGCACCTAGCACTTGCAGCAGCCGGATAAGCACATAGCCGTTGTACTGGCTAATAAATGCAGTGCGGTCAATGGCTTTGCCTAGTAGGCATTCTGCTTCATTTATATAATAATTGAGCAGGCTGTTTTTCCATCCCTCGCTTAGGTTGGCCTTTGCCTGCCAAAGCAGGCTGGCAACGTCATATTGTAAAGCTCCTTTCATCCCCCCTTGGTAATCTATAAAAAATACTTCATCATTTTGTACCAATATATTCCTGCTCTGGAAATCTCGGAACATAAAATATTGCTGCCCTATTTTAGACAAGTAAGTGCTGAGGGTTTCAAAATCTTCTAGCAAGGCTTGCTTGTCGTAAGGAATCCCAAGGGTATCTAGGAAATAGTATTTAAAATAAAGCAAGTCGTTGGTTATTGCCTGCTTCCCAAATTCTTTGGCAGTAAGGCAGAAGTTGTAGTCGAAGCCCTCATGGCCAATAATTTGCATCTTGGCTAGTTGCCGAAGGCTTTTTTTAAATAGGTCATATACATATTCGTTCTTGCCGTGTTTTTCTATTTGGTTTAGCAAACTTTCTGTGCCTTTGTCTTCTTGGATATACATCGTTGTATTTTCATTTGTACAAAATACTACTGGCACGGGCAGGCCTGTTTTTTTGAAATGTTCAGTAAAATGTATAAAAGCCTTGTTTTCCTGCACATTTTCATTGTAAGTGGCTATAAAACTTTGGTTGCTTGTATAAATACGGTAGTACTCCCTGTTGCTGCCGCTTTGTGGCAGTTTCTCAATCCTGCCTATGGCTTGCTGCTGGCACTTTGCAAATAATTGTTCTATTTCGCCTTTAATAAATTCCATCCTAACGAGTTGATTTTAAACGAAAATAAAGGTATCTATTAATTTAAGGTTAATGATTTGCTTGTTTCGTATGGCAAAGGTACAATGAGTTTATTCTGCATGGGCAACTAACAAACTGAATGACTATATTTGTTGCCTTATCATTTTGGTAAGTGTATAAATATTAGTAAGGTATTGAAGGCTTATGCGTATTAAGGGTTTTAAACCAGCAAGAAGTTGTGGTAGTCATTTTTAATAAAATGTTCAACTTCTTTTGGGTTAAGCCCTTATTTTTTTAAAAGTTTTCAATGCCTTATTTATTTTTACTACCCATTGTTACTTAGTTCCATGTGAGTGAGGTAGCGGAGCTATGTAAAAAACAAAGGAAATGTTTTAATAATTGTAATAAATATATTTTAATGAGCTTAAAAACAGCCATATATTTTATTCTTTCAACCATTCTTTTTTCATCGTGCAACTATGAAAAAAAACTACACGAAACCTTGTATTTTAACGATGCGGCTGATAGCACAAGCAGGGTAGTTGCTAGGTACAATGCAACTATACAGGTTGACGACCGTTTAAGCATCGTTGTGTCTTCGCTGGATCCGGAAGCTGCCATGCCTTACAATGCAGCTACTACTGCAGGCTATTTGGTAGAAAAAGATGGCACCATCCTGTTGCCCCAACTAGGCAAACTAAACGTAGAAGGAAAAACGCTAAAAAAAGTTAGGGACACATTGTTGATAGCCCTTTCTAAATATTTGACAGACCCAGTAGTATTTGTGCAATTTGCAAATACAAAAATTTTGGTACTAGGGGAAGTGGGGCATCCTGGCCTCTTGTCCATAGTAGATGGCAAATTAACTATTTTAGAAGCTATTACATTGAGTGGCGACGTACCCATTACAGGGAGAAAAGACAACATTTTGATAGTAAGGGAAGACAATGGGGAGAGAACTTTTGGGCGGCTAAACATACAGTCTCATGATATATACAAATCGCCTTATTATTTTTTAAAGCAAAACGACCTTGTATATGTAGAACCAAACAAACTGAAAGTGAAACAACAAAGCGAGCAAACATTTATTAGGAATATTGGGCTGTTTACAACCACAATCAGCGTACTTACTTCTGTTATTTTTTTATTAACGTATCTTAGAAGATAATCAATGGCATCGTCACAGAGTTTGCGTCCAGTAGAGCAAAAAAAGAATGTGTTGCAGGATATTGCACCACCGGCTAGGTTATCGGGCAAGGAAATTGTATATAAATACATTGTTTTTTTACCGCTCTTTATTGTTTCCATCAGCGTTGCATTAACAATAGCATACATTAACATACGCTATAAAGTGCCTATTTACAATTCATCGATTAAATTATTGATAAAAGATGACAGGAGCAGCAAAGGCGGGGGCGAAGATTTGATTTTAGAAAACCTAACAACCTATAAGAAAAGGACAAACTTGTCTAATGAAATAGAGCTAATTAAATCGGGATCAATGCTAGTAAGGGTAGTTAAAATACTAAACCTAAACTGGCAGTATTTTGACGAGGGCAATGTGAAGCGTACAGAATTGTATGGAAACACAAGTTTACATGCGGACTGGATAGAGTTGAAAGACAGCAATGCGGTTGCTTCCGTAACGCTTGTAAGAAAACTCGGGGGGGTTTATCTAGAATTTGGACCCAATAAGTACCGGAAAATTGAAAATGGGGGTATTGTAGATTTTCCATTTGGAAAAATGCGAGTCTTTTTTAATACAGAAGAGATACTTAAAGACAACAAATACATTATTATTTACCAGCCAGCTATAAATGTAGCAGGTGGCCTTGCAGGTGGCGTAGCCATAAGGCAATTGAGCAAAGAAACAAGTATTTTATTTTTGAGCATTGACCAGGAAGTACCCCAAAAGGGAAGGGATATTTTAAATACATTGGTAAATGTTTATAATAATGTGAATGTTGAAGACAAAAACAGGATAGTGGACAACACAATAAAATTCATAGACGAAAGGCTGAATGTTTTAACAGAGGACTTGGGCAAGGTAGAAGGAGACCTGCAAGGGTTTAAGAAGCGGAACAATATGTATATAGAACCCGCTGCATTAGGCACCCAAGAATATGCCAAGATAGAAGGGCTTAAAGAAAAAATGACAGCGCAGGATTTGAGTTTTGAGGTTATAAAAGATTTGAAAAACTATGTTTCTACGCCACAAACCAAGTACGATTTGGTTCCTTCTGCCCTTGGTATAGAAGATGGTGTAATTAATGGTTTGATTGGTGAGTATAACAGTTTGCAATTCAAAAAGCAAGAGCAATTGAAAAAGATGACCGTTGAAAACCCGCTTTTTAAAAGAAACCTTCACCTTATTGAACAATCGAGGCTAAACATTCTGGAAGCCTTGGAGAATTATAAAAAAAACAAGTTGTTGGGCAGCAATGCTGCAAAAGACCAGTATAATGAATTGACAGCACAGCTGAAAACAATACCAGAACTGCAAAGGCAATTATTGGAAATAATGAGGCAGCAAGGAATAAAAGAAAAATTATATCTTTTCTTGCTTCAGAAAAGAGAAGAATCTGAAATAACCCGTGCCTCTACCATTGGCAATTCTGTACCCATTGATCCCGCTGTAAGCGGGGGGCAGGTAAGCCCAGACGTAGCTAATATTTACAGAAGCGCATTTGTGATAGGTTTTTTAATTCCTATTATTTTTATTTATTTGATTGATTTATTGAACGATAAGATTATTGTAAGAAATGACATAGCCAGGGTAACTGCAGCCCCCATCATTGGTGAGGTAGCCCACCATAGCAGCCAAAACAGGGTATTGGTTGTAAGCAATAAAGACAGGAGTGTTTTAGCAGAGCAATTTAGGATACTGAGAACGAATATTAGTTTTCTATTAGGGCCAGACTTAAAATCGCCTGTGTTGCTTGTTACTTCCAGTATTGCGGGCGAGGGCAAAACATTTTGCTCGATGAATCTTGCGGCAGTTTGGGGAATTGCAGGCAAAAAAACGGTAATATTGGAATTGGATTTGCGAAAACCCAAAATTGCAAAATCGCTAGGTTTGATTAACGAAAAAGGAATTACGCACTTTATGCTTGGGCAAGTAACTGCCGAGTCGTTGCCAATACCTATACCCAATACAGATAATTTGTATATTGTACCAGCAGGTATTATCCCTCCAAATCCATCTGAAATGATCATGGATCCCAGGATGGCCGAATTTATTGCCTACCTAAAAACTCAGTTCGACTTGATTATTATTGACTCTGCCCCCGTTGGCCTAGTAAGCGACTCTAAAATTATTGCGTTGTTGGCAGATGCCACTATATACATTATTAGGCAACGGTTTACAGTAAAAAAACAATTACCTTTTATCAATGAACTCTATACCCAGCAATTGCTGCCAAACATTGGCATATTGGTTAATGACGTAAAAATTGGTGGCATCAATTCTTATTATGGATATGGTTACGGTTACGGCTATGGGTATAGTTACAACTATAGCTATAACTATAGGTATGGCAGTGAAAAAATAACCGTTTGGACAAAGATTAAATCAATGTTCAAAATTTAAGGTGGCAAATATCATTATACTATTCACCACCTAGGCATATAGTACAGATAGGCAAATAAGGAAATAAGAGAAATAAGGTGAATAGAAACTTATTAAACAATAAGATTCATAATTCATAATTCATAATTCATAATTCATAAGTCTGTTTGTGCCGGATTGCAGGTATTTTTGACCCATCGTTACCCAATTTAGAAAGGGATATACTGAAGATGAGGGATGCTATGTACCGTGGCGGCCCTGACGGTGCAGGAATCTATATAGAGCCTGAATTAGGATTGGCATTGGGGCATAGGCGGCTGGCATTGTTAGACTTATCGGTAGCAGGGCATCAGCCCATGAAATCGGCCGATGAAAGCATACAGATTGTTTTTAATGGCGAGGTTTATAATTTTCAAACCATAAAGGCTGACCTTGAAAAAAATGGATACCAGTTTTTTACGCAAACAGACACAGAAGTTATTATTAATGCCTATTTGTTTTGGGGTACAGCTTGCTTCGAGCTATTTAATGGGATGTTCGCCTTGGCTATTTGGGACAAGAAAAAGCAACAATTAATACTAGCTAGGGACTATGCAGGCATAAAACCGCTTTACTATTACATTTCCAAGAAAAAACTGATTTTTGCATCTGAAATACGGGCTTTTAAAGCCATATCGCCTACCTGGGCAGAAAGCGAAGATTGGAAAATTCCATTTCTGGCTTATGGCCATTTGCCAGAGCCTTTTACTACTTTGCAAGATGTGCAACCCTTGCCCAAAGGCAGTTATGCCATCATTGAACTGCCTTCTTTACAAATTTTTATACACCCGTTTTACAATTATGTTTATAGTGAAGTTGTAAATGACGAGGTTAATGCCGTAAGCCTAGTAAAGAAAAAAGTAGAAGAAGCCGTAGAGAGACACCTAATTTCTGATGCTCCCCTAGGTGTTTTTTTAAGTGGAGGGATAGATTCTAGTATTTTAACAATCATTGCGTCGAGCCTTACAAAGCACAAGATAAAAACTTTGTCTATCGTTTTTGAAGAACAAGCATTCTCGGAAGAGTTGTACCAAAAAATGATAGTGGAGCAAACAGGCGTGGAGCATCATTCTTTTGTAGTAACCAACCAAATGCTGCGAGAGGAGTTTTCGCAGATTATGGAAGCAATGGATCAGCCATCTATTGATGGCATTAACTCATATTTTATTTGCAAATTTGCAAGGGCTTACGGGCTTACTGCTGTTTTGAGTGGCTTGGGGGCGGATGAACTGCTGGGCGGGTACGACTCTATACGAAAAAGCAAATTGTTAAAAAGTCTATCCCTATTGCCGTCTTTTGTTTTGGCACTAACCAATTATTCACCCAATGAAAAAATAAAGCGCATAGCTTATTTAGAAGATGAAAACCTGTGCAATAAATATTTGTTTTATAGGGGTGTTTATAGCTCAAGGCAAATAGCAGACATACTGGATTTGCCCGTAAAAAAAGTACTAGACGTGCTAAATAAAGTAGCTGTACCTAGTTGCAATAGCAATAACGAAGCCCAGCAGGCATGTCATGTGGAGCAACACCTGTACATGCAAAATCAACTGCTAAAAGACACAGACTACATGAGCATGTGGCACGGCATAGAAGTGCGTGTGCCTTTTTTAGACAAAGAGGTAATAAATGCCTGCAACACCATTGGTGCCCCACTAAAATATAATTTTAAAAAGAAGCCCAAGTATTTATTGATAGAAGCGTTTAAAGATGTGTTGCCTGCTGCCATTTGGAACCGCAAAAAACAGGGTTTTACCTTTCCTTTTGCAAAATGGATGAATATGATTGTGCCATCTATCCGGGGGCAGAAGTTCGAAATTAAATATGAAAAACTAACACAGTCGCTTATTCATTGGAGCAAATATTGGACTTATGTGCTGGCAGTAAGCAGCCCAAAAGATATTATATTCTTGAAAAAGGGGTTTGAGCGGGTATGTTTTTTTAACTTGGACGCTTTTGCTTCCATGGGTGGGATAGAAAAATTTAACCGGGCCCTTTTATATGGATTATCGGCTTTGGAATGGGAGTCATATTTTATGGCGGACGCAGCCTCAATGTACGACAGCTATGGCGATGATGCTTATTTTGCAAATCCTAATTACAGGTGCTATCATAAAAAAAAGGGTTTGTTTGTTTGGAAGGAATTATTGAACAGCTACAAGTACAAGCAAGTGGTACTAGGACATGTCAACTTTGCCATATTTGGGCTGCTCATAAAACTATTCCACCCAACTACTAAGATTTTTGTTGTAGCGCACGGCATAGAAGTATGGGGCAAAATAACAGGCCTAAAAAAATTGCTGCTGGAAAGATGCAACATCATTTTGGCTGTGAGCCATTTTACAAGAGACCAGTTGATAAAAATAAATAACATTAATGAAAACAAAATAGTAGTGTTTCACAATACACTTGACCCTTATTTTGTATTCCCAAAGCATTTTGCAAAGCCGCAATATTTGCTGGAAAGGTATAATATACGGCAAAGCGATAAAATAATACTTACCCTCACTAGGCTGGCATATACAGAAAAATACAAAGGCTACGATAAAGTGATAGACGCTTTGCCAGGCATTATTAAAGAACAGCCCAACATTAAATACTTAATTGCGGGTAAGCCCGACAAAATGGAGAGGGAGCGGCTTTTAACACTCATTAAATACCATGGGCTAGAAAAACACGTGTTCTTGGTTGGGTTTGTTGCCGAGGAAGAAATTACCGACCACTACCAACTGGCAGATGTATTTATAATGCCCAGCAAAAAAGAAGGCTTTGGCATTGTGTTTATAGAAGCCATGGCCTGCGGGCTTCCTGTAATAGCGGGCAACCAAGATGGAAGCGTGGATGCATTGCAAAATGGGAAACTAGGCATGTTGGTAGACCCTGAAAACCAGCAAGAAATAGTAGCTACTTTAACCAAAGTGCTACAAGGCAACAGCTATACTGCCGGGCAAAAAAAGCAATTGCAAGACAAGGTAGAAGGATATTTTGGATACCCACAGTTTTATGGCAACCTTAAAAAACAAATAGTGAATTAAAAAATTATGACAGAATTTACAATACACCACAAAACAGCATTGGTAGACGAGGAGTGGAGCGAAGTTATTTCACCAAAAACAGCTTTATTCGACTTGCGGCTAGGCGAAGTATGGCGGTATAGGGACTTGCTAGTAATGTTTGTGAAACGAGACTTTGTGGCTGCATACAAGCAAACTATCTTGGGCCCTATCTGGCATTTTGTGCAGCCTATTTTAACAACAATAATGTTTATTGTTGTTTTTAGCAGGATAGCCAACATATCCACAGACGGCATTAAGCCAATGCTTTTTTATATGAGCGGGCTAGCAATATGGAATTATTTTTCTGCTTGTTTAACAGGCACATCTAACACATTTGTGGGCAACGCAGCAATTTTTGGCAAAGTGTATTTTCCACGGCTAATCCTGCCATTATCAGTCGTTATTTCTAACATTATCAAGTTTGGGATACAGTTTTTGCTTTTTTTTGTAGTAATGACACTGTTTTGGATTGGCAGGGGCGATACGTTTTATTTTGGGTGGACATGGCTGCTAATACCAGTGCTATTAGTATTAATGGCCGGGCTAGGGCTGGGGCTAGGCATCATCATATCGTCGGTAACAACAAAATACAGGGATTTTACAGTACTTATCGGTTTTGGCATACAATTGCTTATGTATGCCACGCCTGTTATTTACCCATTGTCTTTTTTATTAAAAAAGGGCACGCACCTCTGGGTGATTAACCTCAACCCGCTTAGCCCAGTGCTAGAGGGTTTTCGCTATGCTGTTTTTAATACCCATAGTTTTAATTTTGCTTCGCTTTGGTACGCTTTTGCCTGCATGTTGGTATCCCTTTTTATTGGGCTGCTAATGTTCAACAGGATAGAACGCACATTTATGGACACAGTATAATTAAGAATTGGATATTGGGAATTCCTAATTCCCAATATCTAGTTCTTAATTCCTAATTCCTAATTCCTAATTCCTAATTGATGAGTGAAACAGTTATTAAGGTAGAGAACCTTTCAAAACAATACAGGCTGGGGGAAATTGGCACAGGCTCTATAAGCCACGACTTGCAGCGCTGGCTGCACAGGATAAGAGGCAAAGAAGACCCTTACCTAAAAATAGGCGAAGAAAACGACCGGACTAGCAAAGGAAGTTCAGACTATGTATGGGCATTGCGGGATATTAATTTTGAAGTAAAAAGGGGAGAGGTATTGGGTATTATTGGAAGGAATGGAGCTGGAAAATCGACCCTGTTAAAATTATTATCCAAAACTTCTGCACCTACTATTGGTAACATTAAAATAAAAGGCAGGATTGCAAGTTTGCTGGAAGTTGGCACTGGTTTCCATCCAGACTTATCAGGTCGAGATAATATTTTTTTAAATGGAGCCATCCTTGGGATGACTAAGCAGGAAATAAAATCAAAATTTGATGAAATTGTAGATTTTTCCGGGGTAGAACGTTATATAGATACGCCCGTAAAAAGGTATAGTAGTGGGATGTATGTACGACTTGCCTTTGCAGTAGCAGCCCACTTAGAGCCTGAAATTTTGATTGTAGATGAGGTATTGGCCGTTGGTGATGCCGAATTTCAAAAGAAGTGTTTAGGAAAAATGAAAGATGTTAGTGTGAATGATGGCAGGACTGTGCTGTTTGTGAGCCATAATATGAGTGCCGTTAGTTCTTTATGTACTAGTGGTCTCTATCTGAAAAATGGTAAATTGTTTAAACATAGCAATAATTTAGATAACATAATTGCAGAATATTTGCAAAGTGGCTATAATGATTCCACGGTTAATAGCTGGGCAGGAGACAATGGGGATGAAAGCTTGAGTTTAAAAGAGGTGAATATTTGGGGTGAAGAAGATGTAGCTTTCTTTTTCACGGACAAACCCCTTTTTGTTGATATTAAATTAGATACATATAAAGCTATTTCAGATTTAGTAATTGCGTTGGAAGTTGAGTCTTCACGTGGGCATCAGTTGGCTATAAGTGCACAGTATGATAATGCTAACGATGATTTACCCACAGAACTGTTGCCTGGCAGCCATCATTTTAGGCTTACAATCCCACCAAATACACTTGCTCAAGGCGACTATAAGTTAATCCCTAATATTGGCGTTCATAATGTGAAGCGTATTACTAGTGATAATATTGGTGTAAAATTTTCTGTAGAAAATACAAACGGACTGGGGCTTAAATTTTTAACTGGATCGGGGCAGCATAATATTCTAAGGCCAAATTGGAAGTGGCAAAAACTTTATTAGAAATAAAAAGTAATTAATTTATGTTCGCAGTCCAATTCCCCGAAATGCTTAATAGCAACCCAGACACCGATTTTAATGGGAATAGGGCTGCTTTTATAAAGGCTCAAAAGCCTGTTATATTCTGGCCAAATTTTAAGTACAGGTTTACAAAGGGTATTGGATTCAGTAAGCAACTTAAACGAAGTCCCTTTTTTAACCCGGATGAATATGAATTTGCTTTTAGTGTAAGGGAATTAAACAGGAAAGCAGATGTATTGGTACACTTTAATCAATATCCATTAGATTTAGAAAGACTTTTGCCGCCAAAGGGTTTTAATGGGCTTAAAGTATGGCATATTTATGAGTTTGTATTTCAGCCATCGGTAGTAAATAAAATGCTTGTAGAAAATGGTGTTGATTATCTTTTAGGATATGCAGACCATGGCAAGTATTCTCCCTTTTTCCAGAGTGCTTATCCTGCTTATACTCAAAAGGTAATCCCATTCCCCTTTGGCACTTCCAATCGATTTTTAGTTGATAGCAAATGGGAAGGAAGGGAAAACAAAGTAATTGCCTTGGGTGCAGTAAACCTTGTTAATGAAGAGGGTGGTACTATTGATGATAGCCTCAAATCGTATAGTGATTTCTATAAAGACAGGAAATTTACACATGAGTGGAGAAGGATGTTGGTAGAAAATGAAAGCCAGTTATCGGACATAATGGATTCGCAATTGCCACATTTCCCCGAAACAAAAAATAGCAAGTACGATGCCTTGCAAATGATGCTGGGCTACACTATGTTTGCAAACGACGAGGGCTTATTGGCATTCCCGCCAGCCCGTACCTTTGAAGGGGCATCAGCAGGTGCCGTGATGGTTAGTTCCAATCATCCTTGTTATACCGACCTAGGTTTTAAGCATGGTGTAAACTGTATTATGCACTGCAAGCATGATATAGGAGATTTCAGGGAGAAAGTAATCTATTTCCAACAACAGCCCCAGCTATTAAAAAAAATAGCGGAGGAGGGTCAAAAGCTAATAAGAACACATTATACCCAAGAAATAGTAGCAAAAAAATTGGCTGAGCAATTGAAAAGCCTTTATTCAACTGGAAAGAAACCCGAAACAAAATTTGAAATAAGTTAAATATAGTAGGATTGCCAACCATTATCTTGAATGTTATGCCCTTATTCAATTAGAAAGAAGTTCGAAACAAGAGTTGAAGTTTTTTAGATGGACAAAATCCCCTCAATATCTGGATTGAATGACATTGCCGTATATATCCCATTGTACAATAGTGCCGATTGGTGCAAGGGATTTATGCCCCTGCCAGGGATTAATTATTATGCGTCTGACAATGCCTCGACCGATGGCTCTGGCGATATTTTAGCAAAAAAAGGGGTTACTGTTATCCGGCATCAGCAAAGCGTTGGGCGGGTAGGCAACTGGGAATTTTGCATCAATCATTTTATTGGCACTGGGTATAGTTGGTTTAAATGGCTTTTTGCTGGGGACGAGCTTTTTGAAGGATGGGAAATTGCTGTGCTTGAGGCTGCCAACGATTACCCAGAAGCTAAATTGATTATAGCAGAGTTTGATATAGATATAAATGGAACTAATTTCAATTGGGAAATGTTTGATAAAACCCAAGTTGTACAGCCTGCAGATGCAATGAAAAAAGCTAGCTATATCAATTGGTTTGGCTCGCCTATATCTACGATTATACACAGGGACGCATTGTTGAAACACAATCGATTTAGCGATTTAGATTGGGCTGCGGATATGGTTTTTTGCGTAAATATTGCTTCTAGCTTCCCAACTTTATATTTAAAAAAGAAAATCGGCGCTTTCCATAGCAAGTATAGAAATTATTATACTGCCCATGTTTCCTCTCCGTTTTCGTTTATGGAAGAAGCAATTACTTATAACAAAGCATTAAAGTTGTATGGTCAATTGACAAAAGACAATGAATTTTGTGATAAGCGAAGGTTGGAAATTAGCAATGAGTTATTATACAGAATGAATCCAGTTCCTCATGTTGCAATTAAAGAAAGTTTTCTCAAAAAGATATTCAAAAAGTTATAGGTATTTTAAAAAATGGCAATACGGATTATTAAATTTAATGCTTAGAACTAATTATATTTTTGAACATTATTTAGAATTAGCTTTTTGTAAATGCAATTAGCATCTATATGATTTCCAACAAAATTGTTTCAATACAAATACTTAGGGCAATTGCTTGCTTATCAGTTTTATATGTCCATTTTTATGTTGATTTCCCAGTTACGGGCCATATATTTTGTGGGGCAATAGGTGTTGACTTATTTTTTGTTATCTCTGGGTATATTATTGCTTCTAGTATTGATAAATATGTTTTTGAAAGTAATAGGGGACTTTCTTTTTTAATAAATAGATTCAGTAGGGTGGCTCCTTACTATTACCTTTTAACCTTCTTGTTTGCATGTTTTTTATACATATTCCACAAGCATATCAGTACTGTTCGCCTAATAAAAAGCTTACTGTTTCTGCCCCAGCGTGAAGACCCTATTTTGTTTTTAGGATGGTCTTTAAATCATGAGGTTTTTTTTTACGCAGTTATTGGTTGTTTTCTATTGTTATTTAAGAAAATAAAAGCAAAATATGCTGGTTTGGGTTTTATGGCAACAATATTTTGTATTTATCTAATTCCTAGCAAAAATTACTTGATATTATTTTTTCAATCCAACTTAAACCTGATTTTTTTATTTGGCTATTTTGGATACGTTTATAAAGGGTTGTTACAAAAATATTTCAACCACTACATAATATTAGTTTTATCAATTTCTTCTTTTTTTATAATTCCATTTTTTACTACAGATTTTCCAGTTGTACAGGGCCAAACGTCTATAACACCTACTTGGGTTTATTCAAGGGAATGGATTTATATATGTAAATATTCATTTTTTTTGCCAAGGTGCATTGCGTGGGGGCTGCCTAGTTTTGCCCTTTTAATGTCATTGGTTGCTCAAGAAGCTACTTTAAAACAATTCTCAAATTCGGTGTTGGTTAAAATTGGGGATTATTCTTATAGTGTCTATTTGTTAGAGGCTTTTTTATGGTTAATTAAATTTGTGAAAGGCATACCTACAACTCTTTTGTATTCATCTGGTTTATGTGTTATTGTGTTATTGATTTCTTATTATATGTTTAAGGTTGAGACTTTTTTAGGGAAGTCATTTAAGAATTATTTGCTGAAAATTGTAATTAAATAAAATACACAATTGGAAATAATTAGCCATAGGGGTTACTGGAAAACAATAGCGGAAAAAAACCAGCCCGTTGCCTTTGAAAGGTCTTTCTCTTTAGGTTTTGGTACGGAAACCGATTTTAGGGATTATTTGGGAGAAGTAGTAATAGCCCATGATATTGCCACGCCATTAAATATTACCGCACAGCAATGTTTTGGTATATATAACCAGCATATTTGCAAAAGGATATTAGCATTAAACATAAAAGCAGATGGCTTGCAGCAAAAGCTAAAAAGCTTGTTGGAGGAGTATAGCATAGAAAATTATTTTGTTTTTGACATGTCCATACCAGACACCATAGGCTATATGAAAAAAGGCATAAAATTTTTTAGCCGCCAAAGCGAATATGAGCCTATTCCTGCTTTTTATAAAGAATGCGATGGTATATGGCTGGATGCTTTTATAGATACTTGGTATGATATGGGATTAATTAAAGAGCATATCGAAAATTGCAAAAAAGTAGCAATAGTATCTCCTGACTTGCATAATAGGGATGTATTTTCTTTGTGGGAAAAACTTAAAGAAGCCGAAATAGATAAGCTTGATGGGGTTATTTTGTGTACGGATATTCCTGAAAAAGCAAAAGCATATTTTAAATAGCAATGGAAAAAAAAATCAAAGCAGTAATATTCGATATGGATGGCGTGCTGATAGATGCCAGGGACTGGCATTATGAGTCGCTAAACAAAGCACTGGGTTTGTTTGGTGCAGAGATAAGCAGATACGACCATTTAGTTACTTTTGATGGCTTGCCTACAAGTAAAAAGCTTGAAATGCTGAGCCTAGAAGGGGGCTTCCCCAAAAAACTGCACGGCTTTGTAAATGAATTGAAGCAGCAATATACCATGGATATTATTTATGCCAAGTGCAAGCCAGTATTCCAGCATCAATATGCGTTGTCTAAATTAAAAAACGAGGGTTACCAGATGGCGGTATGTTCCAATTCTGTGAGGAACACCGTAGGGGTAATGATGGAAAAAGCTGGGTTGATGAATTACCTTGATTTTTTTATATCTAACCAAGACGTAAAAAAAGGCAAGCCAGACCCAGAAATGTATATTACAGCAATGAGCAGGATGGAGTTGCTGCCGGAAGAGTGCCTGATAGTAGAGGACAATGAAAATGGCGTAAAAGCAGCGTTGGCCTCGGGTGCGCACCTAATGAAAGTAGAAAACCCAGATGACGTGCATTATTTCAATATTAAAAACCGGATTGTAGAAATAGAAAATGATTAAAATTATCATCCCCTTGGCCGGGCCATCGGAGTTGTTTAGCAATGCCGGCTATTTTTACCCCAAGCCACTAATAGAAATTAATGGCAAAACGATGATTGAGATTGTACTGGAAAACCCCAGCAAGCTTGCAATGCCGCATCAATTTATTTTTATAATAAAGGAAGAAGATGCTATTAAGTTCCATATTGACAATACGTTGAAACTATTGAGCACAGGTGGAGAAATTGTAAAACTAAAAAAACCTGCGAAAGGTGGATTATGCAGCTCGTTAATGGCTATTGATAAAATAGAGGATAATGATAGCATCCTAATACTCAATGGCGACCAGGTTATTGATATTGATTTTAACGTAGTGAATACTTTTTGGCAAAATGAACAAGCTGAAGCAGGGTTGATAACGTTTAATGCGGTACACCCGCGTTGGTCCTACGCTAGAATTGAGGAAAACCAAGTAGTGCAAACTGCAGAGAAAAACCCTATTAGCAACCATGCTATTGCAGGTTATTATTTTTTTAAAAAAGCAAAGGATTTTTTAGCAGCAGCATATGAATCTATCAAGAACGATGTACAACTAGACGGCAATTTTTTTATTTCCCCAGTTATTAACCAGTATGTTTTGCAGAATAAAAAAGTAAAATCCTATCCTATACCTACGGATGCATACCACTCTTTTTATTCGCCCCAAATGGTTACTGAATACGAAAGGAATAAAAAATTATAATATTAAAAATTACAACCTGTATGGAAGTATATAAACTAGAGGATATGGTAAAAGGGTGGTTCATTGGAAATTTCCAACCAACACTTTTAAATACTAATGATGTAGAAGTAGGCGTGAAAAAATACAAGGCCGGCGATGCGGAAGGCTACCATCACCATAAAATAGCTACTGAATTCACTGTTATTTTAAATGGCGAGGTAGAAATGAGTGGAAAAACGTATAATGATGGGGATATAATTGTGATAAAACCAGGGGTATCTACAAATTTCACGGCAATAACAGATGTAACTACAGTAGTAGTAAAATTACCAGGTGCCAATAATGATAAATATATAGACAAATGATAAACATTGTAATTCCGATGGCTGGCGAAGGCAGCCGTTTTGTAAAAGAAGGGTTTGAAAAACCAAAACCATTTATAGATGTTGATGGCCTGCCCATGATAGAAAGGGTAATGGAAAATGTAAATTGCAAGGATGCAAAATTTATCCTGATAGGCAGGAAGGCACATTTAGCAAAGGAGCATGAGCTGGTAAAACAAATAAGCGAAAAATACAACGCTACTTTTATTGGGATAGATAAATTGACAGAGGGCACGGCTTGCACAGTTTTGTTTGCAAGGGAGTATATTAACAATGATGCCCCGCTATTGATAGCAAATTCTGACCAATTGATAGATATTTCTATACAAGCCTTTGTGGACGATTGTGCTAAAAGAAAATTAGATGGCTCTATTTTAACTTTTACCGACCATGAACTGAACCCAAAATGGTCTTTTGCCAAAATAGATGAGGATAATTTGGTTACAGAGGTACAGGAAAAGAAAGCCATATCACAGTATGCAACGGTAGGGATTTACTTATTTAGTACAGGGAAAAGTTTTGTGGATGCAACCATAGACATGATTATTAATAACGATAGGGTGAATAATGAATTTTATACCTGCCCTGTATATAATTATGCGATAAAAAATGCAGCTAGAATAGGTATCTATAATATGGAGTTTGAGCAAATGCATGGCTTAGGTACACCAGAAGACTTGGAAATATTTTTGAGTAATAAAAAATAAGCGCAGATAAAACACAAATGTCAGTTCCAACTGTTTCTATCATAATGCCAGCCTACAATGCTGAAAAATATATTGCAGAATCTATTCAGTCGGCTAGGGAGCAAACTTTTGATGATTGGGAGTTGATTGTTGTGGATGATGGTTCTACAGATACTACTGCTAAAATTGTAAAAGAAGCGGCAATAAAAGACGATAGGATAGTATATATATATAAAGAAAATAAGAAGCTGCCGGCTGCTCGCAATACATGCATTAGGAATTCTAAAGGCGATTTTATTGCTTTTTTAGACGCAGACGATTTGTGGATGCCTGAAAAATTGCAAAAACAGGTTTCAATATTCGAAGAGCAAAAAGTAGATATTGTTTTTACCAATGGGTTTATTTTGCAGGAAGAAACACAAGCTTTGATAGATTACCCTACTAAACCTGGTTTTTATGGGCCAAAGGAAATGTACGGCTTGCAATATTTTGGAAACTATATACCAGTATTGTCGGTACTTATAAAAAAAGAGTTGATAGTTGCCATTGGGGAACAAGACGAATCTTTAATATATGGCTGTGAAGATTGGGATTATTGGTTGAGGGCAGCAAGGATTGGTGCTACATTTTATGGTATGCCTGAAAAATTATTTAAATATAGGGTGCATGAGGGTGGTATGTCTAGAAAGAGAACCGTAATGCAATTGGCTGAGTTTACTGCCTTGTATAAAAATATTGATTATCGCTTTTTAAGCAAAGGAAATATATATATAAGGCTTGCAGGCTTAATGGAACAGAACGCCCCGGCCTTGCTAGCAGAGGGTAAAAATGAGTTGGCTGCTCAAGAAATATGGAGTGTGTTGAAACTTAGGTTTAGCATGAGATATTGGATGGTATATTTAATAGCAAAGCTAAATATAAAGCCTTTGTTTAAGCATGTAAACTATTTTTTTCATTATGGTAGCATTCTATTAAAGGCTAGGAAAAGCTAATTAATATATGTATAACTGGATTGAAAGAAAGCTTGTATTTCCTATATATTTCCGTTACTTAATTTGGCATAGTAGCTTTAAAAAAAGGTATTGGGCATATAGGTACAAGCAACTGTACAACGTGCATTCGTCGGTAGTATTTGGAAAATATACAGAAATACAGTTTGAATCAAACAGAGCAAAGCTGGAAATTGCAGAAAAAGTAGAGTTCAGGAAATACTGCCATCTTTTATTGCACATGAATGGCAATTTAAAAATAGGTAAGGGAGTTTTTTTTAATAATTATTGCTCTATCAGTTGTTTAGGTAAAATAGAAATAGGTGAAAATACAATAATAGGCGAAGCCGTTAGAATATACGACCATAACCATAAATACCATTACTTGGATGGAAAATTGAATGTGGAAAAAGAGTGTTTTACAATTGGTACAATTACAATTGGCAAAAATTGCTGGATAGGCAGCAATGTTACCATCCTTAACAATGTGGAAATTGGCGACAATGTAATAATTGGGGCTGGCTGTATAATTTACAAATCAGTAGCATCCAATTCAATTGTTAAAAGCAAGGTTGAACTAGTTACATAAACTGTATGAAAAAAATTCTTTTTATTTCTACTAACGATTGGATGCCTTGGGGTGGGAGCGAGGTTTTGTGGCATAAAACAGCATTGCTGCTAAAAGAAAGAGGCTACCAAATTTATATATCTGTGAAGTTTTGGGATACGATGCCAGAACATATAGCTTCTCTACAGGCAGCTGGATGCATTATTGATTTCAGGAAACAATCAAAACCTGCTCGTTTCCATACTAGAATATATAGAAAATTGATGGGTATCCAAAAAACAACTTTCAATTTGCTAGATAAAGTAAGCCCAGATTTAGTAATTATTAATCAAGGAAGCATATATGATGGGCTAGACTGGGGCAAGGCTTGCTTGGAGAAGGGAATTAAGTATGCGTTTATTGTACAATTGGTAAATCAGTTATCAGTTTGGAACGATGCTTTTGTAAATCATCTAAATAATATATTTTCAAAAGCAATAATTATTTTCTTTGTTTCAAAACAAAATATAGAATTGCTTGAATCTATTATTGCCTCAAAAGTTACAAATGCAACAGTTATCCGCAACCCATGTAAGGAAAATAATGTAATTCCCTATATCGATGGCAAAGCAATATTTAATATAGCTTTTGTAGCAAGTATTAATTCTTTCCACAAAGGGCATGATATGCTATTTGAAGTGCTAAACAACCAAAAATGGAAAGAACGAAATTTACGTATAAATTTGTATGGGAAAGGGCCTAATGAACAAACATTAAAAAGATTAAAGGAAAAGTATCAATTAGATAATGTTTTTTTTGCTGGTTTTGAACAGGATATAGCCAAAATTTATAAACAGAACCATGCTTTTATGCTTTGTTCTAGGATGGAAGGTCAATCTCTGGCTTTGATTGAGGCCATGTATTGTGGAAGGGTGCCAATAGTAACCAATGTTGGAGGGGCAAAAGAATTAATAGATAATGGCATAGATGGTTTTATTGCCAAATCTCCTAATGTATATGAGATAGATAAAAATTTAGAAGAATCTTGGGGAAGGAGGCACGAATGGGAAGAAATGGGCAAAAATGCGGCTCAAAAAATAAGAGTCCTTATAAATGAAGACCCCGTGGAGCAATTTGCCAACACTATAATAAAACACTTAAATGCCATTTAAAGTACTTTTTGTTTCACACGATGCAAGCCGTACTGGCGCACCAATCGTTTTTTTGCATTTACTTAGATGGATTAAAGAAAACACAGATGCAGAAATTTCTATTTTATTAAAAAGTGGGGGAGATTTAGAGAAAGAATTTTCAAGTTTTGGAAAAAAATATGTTTTTTTTGATGCACCCCCCAAAAAAAATTTTTTTGAAAAATTTTTTGACAAGTTTTATCTTAAATATAACAAACAGACTTTAAAGCAAACACAAATAATTAAAGATATAAGGGAACAAGATTTTGACTTGATTTATTGCAATACTGTTGATAGCCATTTGATGGTCCCAATCTTAAAAAAACATACTCGCTGCCCTATTATTTCTCACATTCATGAAAATGAATATAGCATTAATTCCTTTTATTTAGATTCCATGTCGCCAGCAATATTGAAAAATATTAGCCATTTTATAGCTGTTTCGGAAAGTACACGAGAAAACCTTATAAACAATTTTAATATAAATCCTAATGATATTTCTTTGTTTTACCCATTTATACCCCAATCAAAAACGAAAAATCCTCAAATAGGCCCACAAATAATAAGAGATGAATTAGGGCTTACAAATGAGTTTATTGTTGGTGGCTCAGGATTGGGAAGTTGGAGGAAGGGGATAGATTTGTTTATACGCCTTGCTTTAGAGTTGAATAAAATCAACCCTTTAATAGAAGTAAAACTTATTTGGGTTGGCTATATAGATAAGGCAGTGTTATATGGGTTTGAATATGAAAAAAAGAGGCTCGGTATCAATGGTAAAATAATTTTTACGGGAGTAAAACCAAACCCATTAGATTATTTTCAACTTTTCGATGTATTTGCACTTACTTCTCGGGAAGACCCTTTTCCCTTGGTTTGCCTAGAGGCCGCATCCCTAGGAAAACCAATTATTTGTTTTGAAAAGTCTGGTGGAATGGTTGAATTTGTAAATAAAGGTACAGGCTGGGCTTTACCATATGGAGATATAAGAGCAATGGCTGAAACAATCTTACAACTTGAAAATAATAAGAGTGAAATTAATAAAAGAGGTGAAATGGCACAGCTAGCCGTTCGTGATTATGATGTTAACCTAATTGCGCCAAAAATTTTTGATTGTATAAAATCCATTGCATTGAATGGGTAGGTATTAATAAAGCATTAAAATTAATTAAATATAGTTGTCAATTACACCTAAAGTTTCCGTAATCATCCCCAACTACAATCATGCCCCCTACCTTACCCAGCGGATAGATAGCGTGCTAAACCAAACATTTCAAGACTTTGAATTAATTATTCTTGATGATTGCAGTACTGATAATAGCAGGCAAATAATAGGTGCCTATAAAAACCACCCCAAGGTGGCAAGTGTTATATATAATGAGAAAAATATGGCAAGCCCTTTTAAACAGTGGCAAAAAGGGATAAATGAATCGAAAAGCGAGTATATATGGATAGCAGAAAGCGATGACCTAGTAGATTTTGATTTCTTGGAAAAACTGCTCCGCTATGATGCAGATTTTAGTTTTTCGAGAATAATTGATATTGATGCGGAAGGAAATGCCTCAAATAGCGCAAGAACATGGTTCGATATTTTTGACAATGTAAACTGGGATGAAAATTTTTTAATGGGTGGCATGGCTTTTTTCCAACTCCTAAAAGAAAGATGCGTAATATCCAATATCAGTTGCCTCCTATTCAAAAAATCATATTTTCTTCAATATTTCGAGAAGGTTATTGGCATGAGATATTGTGGCGACTGGTTGTTTTATTTGCTTTGTGCCACCAATGGGGCTTCTTTTCAATATGTTGCCAATACTACCTCTTATTTCAGGCAGCATAGCCAAACAACGCGTTGGCAAAACAAAGATTTTGTGCGGCCATTGGAAGAAAGGCTAGTGTGTGCAGCTTATATAAAAAAATATGATGCCAACAATCCAATACTAAAAAATGACTTAAAACGCCATATAGTAAACATCCCATACAAAGAAATTATAGATTTTTTTGCTAAAAAGCCTTTAATGGCTATTTCTTTTTTCAAGTACTTCTTTGCTGCATTTATTATAAAAGCTAGGCAAAAAGCATAGGTTGTTTCAAAAAATAAATTTAAAATTTAGTATAGATCAATGCCTAAAGGTGTATCTGTTATTGTTTGCTGTTATAACAGTTCGTTAAGGCTGCCAGAAACATTATGTTACTTGGCAAAGCAGCGTTGCAGTATTCCTTGGGAAATTATCATTGTAGATAACAACTCATCCGACAATACATCTGAAGCAGCATCAAAACTGTGGGAATGCCATCAATCGTCAACGGCTTTCAGCATTGTTCAGCAACCGGTTACTGGGTTAAGTGCTGCAAGGCAAATGGGAGTGTTGCGTGCAAAATATGAATACATGATTTTTTGTGATGATGATAATTGGCTAGATAAAAATTACGTAAATACAGCTTTTGAAGTTATTGATAGCGATAATGACATTGCCATTGTAGGGGGCATTGGGTATCCTGTTTTTGGCGGGGATAAACCAAATTGGTTTGATACATTTTACAATGGTTATGCCGTATATGGGCAGGACGAAAAATCTGGAGAAGTAAAGTCCGTATATGGTGCAGGGATGGTATTGCGGAAATCATTTATAGAAACCTGCAATAAACTATTTATCCATAGCATTTTATCGGATAGGAAAGGAAATGAATTATCATCAGGGGGTGACGCTGAAATTTGTTACTGGGGAAGGATGGCAGGCTTTAAAATATGGTTTGATGAGCGTTTGGCATTTAAGCACTATATACCAATGCAACGGCTAAGTTGGGACTACCTAAAAAAATTACATATCGGTTTTGCAAAATCTTTTGCCATATTAAATTTATACGAAGCCGCTATTACAAATAGAAGAAAGCAGTTGCCCTCTTATTATTGGCTGAAGAAGGCTTTTTATATGCTGCTGATTTATATCAAATACTCCTTTTTGTTTTACAAAAAAATCCGTAGCGGCAAAGGGGAACATGAGGAAATATTGTTATTGTCTTGGGTTGCCCAGGCAAAGATGTATTTGCGCTTAAACATCCAGTTTAAAAAAAATCAAAGGAAAATATTTTATTATAAGCAACTGCTTGCTAACCACCATGGCTTGCCAATCTCCTAAACTCAATTTATTTTGTACGATTACCTAATTGTTGGCTCCGGCCTCTTTGGTGCAGTATTTGCCCGCCAAATGGCAGATGCTGGCAAAAAATGCCTAGTTATAGACAAGCGCGCGCACATAGGCGGAAATGTATATACCGAAAACATTGCAGGCATAAATGTACATAAATATGGCGCACATATTTTCCATACCAACGACAAGCCCATTTGGGACTATGTAAATGCCTTTGTAGAATTTAACCGCTACACCAATAGCCCACTTGCCATGTATAATGGCAAACTTTACAATATGCCATTTAACATGAACACGTTTTACCAAATGTGGGGTGTAACAAAGCCAGATGAGGTTAAAAAAATAATAGCCAAGCAAATAAAAGCATCTGGCATTACCACTCCACAAAATTTAGAAGAGCAAGCCATTAGCATGGTTGGTACCGATATTTTTAAATACCTTATAAAAGGATATACCGAAAAGCAATGGGGCAGGGATTGTAAAGACTTACCCGCTTTTATCATCAAAAGGCTGCCACTGAGATTCACTTACGACAATAACTATTTCAACGACAAATACCAAGGCATACCCATTGGTGGCTATACTAAACTAGTTGAGGGTTTATTAGAAGGGATAGAAGTAAGGCTAAGCCAAGATTATTTTGACCAAAGGGATTTTTTTAATACCTGTGCGAAAAGGATTGTGTATTCTGGTAAAATAGATGAATTTTTCAATTACGACGAAGGGTATTTAGAATACAGGAGCCTACGATTTGAGACTACCCACCTTGAAGATACAAATAATTTTCAAGGCAATGCCGTGGTAAATTACACAAACCGGGAAGTGCCTTATACAAGAATTTTAGAACACAAACATTTTGAATTTGGCATGCAGCCCACAACTGTTATCACAAAAGAATTTTCGCAGGAATGGGATAGCAATAACGAGCCGTATTACCCTATCAATGATTTGAAAAATGAGCAGCTCGCATCTAATTATAAAAAAAGGGCAGCTGCCATACCAAATGTAATTTTTGGAGGAAGGCTGGCAGAATATAGGTACTATGACATGCACCAGATTGTTGCCCAATCCCTTAAAATTTCCAAAGACGAGATAAGCAAGCAATGGTTAAAGTAATATGGTTTAAAAACAGTCATGAACAAAGGCTAAACTGGCTGAAATTTGGTTTGATGCAATTGCATATCCAAAAAAAAATTGTTTTTCTAGAAAAGGATAGCAAAACACTATCTGGTGAAAGTATAAGCGATGCTGCAAAGCAACACACCCACAAGCACACAGTATTGATAAAAGTGATAAAAAAAGGTGAAGCCAAATGGGTGATGGCAGATGCAGAAGATTCGTTTTTTTTTGTACAACCGCTTATAAAAGACGTGGACTTATATTTTTGCAGCGCCTATAATACTGATTTTTTTGTAAACAAAAAGTTTGAATACAAGCTCCCTTGGCAATCAGATAAAGACATAAAGGAATACAAAGCAATTGCCAATGATTTGATTGATAAATATGGCAGTCATTTTCATAAAGCAAGGAGGCTGGCACCCATTAGCCCAAGCCTTTTTCCAGCAACCCCTTCAAAAGGAGCTCTTTCCCAAAAAATATCCAATATAGTTTATAAAATACACCAAATTCTTTTTGGATCCAATAGCTGGGGAGATGCCTACGATTTGTTTGATAAACGCTACCAAGAATTATTGGGGTATAGGCACCAACCCCTGCAATACGATATAGTATTGCACGACTCATTGTGGGGCTGGCCACAACATAGGATTAATTTGCACAAACGCCTAAAAGGGTTAGCAGGAGAATTTTCAATTTTATCAGAATTGAAATATGCTCCAGATGGTTATGTAAAAGAATTTAATGCCGAGGATTTTCCTATGGTTACCCAACCCATAGCTGGTAATTATGAGCAAAAAATAGTAGCTTCCAAATTAGGGGTTTTTGCAACTGGCTTTCATTTTGGTTGGCGGAACATTGTGCTGCTTGCATTAATGGCGGGCATCCCTGTTTATACAGACTATATTATCCTAGAGCCTTATTTTGATTTCAACGAATTTCAACTATTTTATAACAATAATGAGTTTAACGATTTAAAGGAAATACTATTATCAATTAACGAGAAAAGCTGGCAAGATATAAAAACCCATAACCAGCAAATGTTTGACAAGTACATGCACCCTGCAAAAGTTGCCGCTTATTTTGTAGATACAGTATAATTCTCCCATGAAAATTGCTTTTTTTTCTTACGAATATCCACCCGAAACGGGGGGTGGCGGAATAGGCACATATTTGGTGCAAATGGTTAGCTATTTGCCTTTATTTGGGCATAAGCCAGTGGTATTTTGCGCTACAAGTGGCGATATCGCTTTTTGGGAAAATGACTATGTATATAGGTTACCGGCCAAAAATTGGGGTGAATTTAATGAGGCGTTGCCAAAATACTTTGAATTAATCAATAACGATATTGGATTTGATATTGCTGAGGGAACCGATTTTAGGGCAGGGGGCATAACAGTTCTTAAACAGTTCACCAACCTGCCCTTTGTAGTAAGGGCACATACAGCCAATTATATAGTAGATAAGTTTTTGTACCAGCCTTTGGCTGGCATGGCTAAATGGCGGTTTATTTTGGGTGCTTTCACAAAGTTTCAGATGCCCCGCCTTCCTAAGCCGCCTAGGGAAAGTAATTATGCAGTAGAGCAAGAAATTGTTCAAAAATGCGATGCGTTGCTGTCGCCTTCTCATTCGCTAGGCAAAATGTATCAGCAATTGGGTTGGCGGAAGCATTATACATTATCCCCCTTTTTTTATCAGGCATCAAACGATATATTGACCATCTTACCTAAAGAGGAGCAAGCAAAACAAATTAATATTGTTTTTTATGGCAGGCTGGAAATAAGGAAAGGCGTATTGGAAATAGCAGAAGCAATACCTACAATACTAAAAAAGCACCCTTACGTTACATTTTATTTTATAGGCAATCCTGCAAACTCGCCCAAAAGCGGGGTAAATATGAAATTGTATCTACAGCTTAAATTAGATAGATTTAAAAACAATGTAATTTTTAAAGATGCTTTTCTACCACAAAATATCGGGGCAATACTTTCACTAGGCGATATATTCTTATTCCCAAGCAGGTACGATAGCTTTGGTTTGGTTTGTTGCGAAGCCATGGCTGCTGGCAAAGCAGTAATAGGTAGCAACAGTGGCGGCATGGCCGAGATAATAGAAAACGTGGTTTCAGGGTTGCTAGTAGATGCCAAAAGCCATAGGCAGATTATAGAAAAAGTAGGCCAGCTAATTGAAAACCCTGCTTTAAGGGTATCAATGGGCACCAATGGGCGCAAACAAATTATTGATAAATATAGCGCATCCACCATTGTGCCATTGCAAATTAGCATGTACCAGCAAGTAATTAATAAATTTAAGAATGATACAAAAAAGCAGTAGCCGCAATTATTTTTTAGATATTTCCAGGGGTATTGCTGCTTCTACTGTTGCTTTCTTTCATTTTGGGCAAATGCGCAACCAGCATGATTTTTATGGCAATCTTATTAATTATGGCTGGCTTGGGGTGCCTGTTTTTTTTATTATTAGTGGCTATAGCATTAGTAGCTCTATCGATAATACTACAAGTATAAAACAGTTTTGGCTCAAAAGATTGTTTAGGATATACCCCGCTTACTGGCTTAGCGTAGCACTCGTATTTTTAATAGTAATACTGCAAAAGATACTAACTGGCCACAATACAATAGTAATACTTCCAATAAAGCCTATTGACTTAGTAAATACTTTTGTTTCCTTTTATGCACCTATCTCCCATACGCCCATGATAAATTGGGTATATTGGACATTGGTATACGAATTGTTTTTTTACCTTGTTTTTTCGATAGTGCTATTCATCCCCAAGCAATATCGCCTATGGTATTTCTCGGGCATAATTTTAATAAGCATTGTTTATGTTTTTATTAAAGATATTAGTGTATTGTTTTTTCTAAAACTCATTGGCTATTTTGGGTTGGGTGTATGCTTAGACGAGATAAGAAAAAAAGGCTGGGGGTTTAACATTTATATTGGGGCAACCCTAGCTATGGCTAGTATTATCCTAAACCGAAAATACTGTATTGGTTCAGAGAGTGATATGAATTCGATGATTGCTTTTTATGTCGGCATTGCTTTTGCAATTGCTGTATATTTTGCATCTCCCTATTTTAAAACCAAACCCTTGTTTGCAAAATTGGGGGATATTTCTTACAGCCTATATCTTTTTCATATACCTGTGGGTAATTATTTTTTAAGGTCAATTTTTTTAAGTTTTTTCCCTACAGCCTATCATTCAATCCCTCCTTTCATTCTGGACATTTTTTATTTTATTGTTTGTGTTTTATTTAGCCACTTGGTTTATAAAACTGTAGAATTGCCTGCAATGGGGTTGTTAAAGAAAAAAAAATTGTAGAAAGTGGGGATTTGTAAACTTACAGTTATTATATGCACCTATAAACCCAATTTGGATATTTTCAATAGGATTTTAGCAGCATTGAAACAGCAAACATTTGGTTACGATCAGTGGGAGTTGATAATAGTGGACAATAATAGCCCTGCACCACTTGATTCTGAAATAGATATTTCTTGGCACCCTTTTGCCAAGATTATAATTGAGCAACAACAAGGGCTTGCCTTTGCAAGGATAAGGGGTGTAAAAGAAGCAAGCACGGAATTAATTGTTTTTATTGATGACGATAATGTTGCCCAGCCCAATTATTTGCAGCAAAGCTTATCCATAGCCAGCCTACAGGCAGAAGTAGGGGTTTTTGGCGGCAAGGCCTTGCCAGATTTTTATCGCCACCAACCAGCAGATTGGGTAAAAAATGCTGGTGGCTTGCTAGGTTGCAGGGATTTTGGTAACATAGAATTAATCAGTAATACCAACAAGAAAAACATAAATGAATATCCGTATTTTTCACCTATTGGCACTGGAATGTGTATCCGAAAACAGGTGTTTGAAAACTATGTAAATGAGATAAAAAACGATTCATTCCGGCAAAACCTTGGTAGGAAAGCGGCAGCCCTTACTTCTGGGGAAGATAACGACATTGTGATTACTGCGTTAAAAAATGGATGGCAAGTAGGTTATTTCCCGCAATTAGAGATTTTGCACATTATACCTGCCAAAAGAACAACTCCTGAATATTTAGGCAATATGAATTATGCTCAAAATAAAAGCTGGGCAACGTTGTTGCAATATCATGGTATAAGCCCCTGGCAGCCAATTGCCAAATGGACAGTGCCATTGCGGAAGATAAAAGCATGGGTTAGTAGTAAAGCATGGCAAAGCAGCCTTAATTATATGAAATGGCGGGGTATATGCGGGATGTTTGACGGTATGGCGGAGATAAAAGCAATTTAAAACAATACCTAGGTAGTAACAAATAAATCAATTAATCCCAGTGTTTCAAGCCATTATTAATACCCTTTACCGGAAGCCCAGGAGCCAATGGAATATTTGGAAAAGATTTGGTGGTTATTTTGAGTATAAAAAAATGCTTGCCGGGGAGAAAGAAATGCGGCAAGCTGCTAAAAACCTTGTTGTATCGAAAGAAAAAAACGGATTGCCAATTTTACAAGTATGTTTCTTAACTGGCAAAAAATTTTGGCATCAAACCGTTTTTTGTGCTTATTCCCTGCAGAAGGTTACCCCAAATAATATCCATTTTACTTTTTACGACGATGGCACACTTAGTGAAATTACAACCATAAAAACACAAGTACCCAACAGCACTTGCGTCTTTATCAATGAAATTGAAGGAAAAGTAAAAGCTGTTTTACCGGAAAGCCAGTTCCCCTATTTAAACCATAAAAGGGAAGTATATAAGCATATAAGGAAACTAACAGATGTACATGCAGGAAGCACGGGCTGGAAATTGATACTGGATTCTGATATGTTATTCAAAAATAAACCTACAGAAATAATAGAATGGTTGAAAAATCCCCACCAGCCCATTTATATGCAGGATATAAAAAATGCTTATGGTTTCCCCAAGCCATATATGGAAGATTTAGCAAATACTCCTGTGCCAGATTTAATAAATGTAGGCTGCATAGGGCTTAAAAGTGAAAGTATAGATTGGCAGAAAATAGAATATTGGGCAAAATCATTAGAAGAAAAATATGGCAATAGTTATTATTTGGAGCAAGCCTTGTCTGCAATGATTATAGGAAATACAACTAGTATAGTTTTGGCAAAGGATGAATATATTGTTTACCCCAATCTTGAAAAAAGTTCCCCAAAGGCAAAACTGCTGCACTATGTTGACTTATCAAAAGCGGGTTATTTTACTAAGGAGTGGCGAGGGTTTTAAAGAAGGGATAAAAGTTTTTCTCTTTAAAGGCACAATAGCAGCGATATAGTTATAAGCATACCAGCTAAAGTTAATCAAAAACAATAAGCATGAAAAAACCGCCATTACCATCATATCAAGAATATAAAGCAGCATTCCTAGCCAAAGGGGTACACTTCCCTTTACAAAAAATAACAGCCCCAAAAGATGGCCTTCTTACCATGCTGCCCTCAAATGGTAATAGACAAGGCTGGCCTTGGAATGAAGAAGTTAAATCCGAGGAATACAATGAAAAAATTGCATGGCCTAAAATCTCTGTAATTTCCCCTTCCTACAACCAAGGTGCATACTTTGAGGAAACCATAAGGAGCGTTTTGCTTCAAAATTATCCCAATCTAGAATATATAGTTATTGACGGGGGCAGCAACGACAATACTGTATCTATTTTAAATCAATATGCCCAATGGATCAGTTATTGGCAAAGCGAAAAAGACCGTGGGCAAAGCCATGCTATTAACCTTGGGTTTAGCATTGCCAGTGGTCAAATTTATTGCTGGATAAATAGCGATGACTATTTTACAAAAGGCACTTTGAAAGAAGTGGCATTGGCTTATGTATTAAAAAAAGCCCAGTTTATATATGGCAACTGTTATAACTTAAAAGATGGGGTATTCTCGCCCTTCCGTGTCGCCATTACTTTTGATAGGTACTTGTGCATACCCGGCTTGTCGCAGCCATCTACTTTTTGGGCTGCAGAAATTCACCAGCCAATATGGGAGGAGTTGAGTTGCACCCTGGATTTTGAATTGTGGATGCGCATTGCTAAAGGAGCAAGAAAAAAGTACCTAGACATATATTTGTCCGTGGCAAGGGAGCATAGCGAGTCTAAAACACACACCCAAGACGAAAAATTAAGGCAAAGGTGGAGAGAAGACCAAGACAGGCAATGGAGCGTACATGGCCCTGTGCCTTGGCACAGGCTAAACAACGAAAGAAGGTATGTGCAAAAGCTTTTCAGGATGTTTCCTTTATTGAAAAAATTATTTTGAAAATAATTATATGGCTGAGTACACTCCTACAAAAATATTTTATCCGTAACTTAGCCATCATTAAAAAGTAGCAATATGAATATGCTGGATGCTTTAGGCACAATTATGCTGGACACGCATAGCCTTGGCAGTTTTTCCGATGACGAGTTCTTTGCGTTTTGTTTAGACAAGCGCGACTTGAAATTTGAAAGGGACGAAAACGGCAATATTTATATCATGGCAAATACTGGCGGGTTAACAGGCTAGGGTTAACAGGCTATTACAACAGTGAAGTATCTCCTGAATTAGCAATGGAACAGAAATAAAAAGCAAGGTATTTGCGTCGATTCTTCTACTGCTTTCACGCTTCCAAGCACCGCCGTACGTTCGCCCGATGCTGCTTGGGTAAAAAAGGAACGTTGGGAGGCACTTACTGCAAAAGAAAAAGAAAAGTTCGCCCCGCTTTGCCCAGATTTTGTGGTAGAAATAAAATCGCCAACAGACAAGTTGCCTGCGTTAAAAGACAAGATGAAAGAATGGGTGGACAATGGCTGCCAGTTGGCGTGGCTCATAAATCCTGAGGAACAACTAACATATATTTTTTCTTCACCAGAGGAAACAACAGTGCCTTTTGATGCTCCCTTGCTAGGCGGGGATGTGTTAGATGGATTTCAAGTTACTTTGGCTACCCTTTTTGCCGTGTAAGCAAAAAATTTTTTTTAAACCTCTATAATTTTTGCTTAATCCAATCATGACCTCATTGCCATTAGTTTCTGTTATAATGCCTTTGTACAATGCAGAAAACTATGTGGCAGAAGCTATACAAAGCATACTCAATCAAACTTATACGAACTGGGAGCTAATTATCGTAAACGATGGCAGTACTGATACCAGTCTTGCGTCAGCAAAACAATTTGAAAATGAAAAAATAAAAGTTTTTTCAAAAGAAAATAATGGGGCTGGTGCAGCTAGGAATTATGGTTATAAGCAATCAAAAGGGCAATTTATAAAGTTTTTTGATGCGGATGATATGCTAAATCCCGGAATGCTTGATGCCCAAGTACAATTGGCCGGCAAAAATACTAACGCTGTAATTTCTGGAAAATGGGGTCGGTTTTATAACGATAACATAAACGATTTTAAATTATCCCCCGAAGCATGTTGGCAGGATATGGCACCATTGGAATGGCTTTGCAGCAGCTGGTACAATGGCACTGCCATGACACAACCCGGCATTTTTTTAATACCCAAGGCAATCATTGAAAAAGCGGGGCTTTGGGACGAAAGCCTGAATTTGGTAGATGACCTAGAATTTTTTACTAAAATAATCCTGGCTTCGCAAGGCGTAAAATTTTGTGATGCATCTGTTTTGTATTACCGTTCAGGGCAAGGGAATAATTTATCAGGGCAAAAAAGCAGGAAAGCCATAGAATCTTATTTTAAAGCAATGGAGCTTAGCACAAGCTACCTTTTGGCAGCTAGCCAAGCAGGCATAGTGAAGCTAACAGTGGCAAACGTTTGGCAATCTTTTGCATATTACTGTTACCCCAATAACCTAGATTTGGTAAAGAAAGCCGAAAAACGTGCTTTAAACCTAGCAAAGGCCAATCTCCCCTATTCCAATAACAAAAGACACCAGTTTTTTATTTCAATTTTTGGGTGGAAGCTATTGAAGCGGTTTCAAATGGCAAGGAAGGCATTTTGATATACTTATGACAATTTACTTGGCATTTTTTCAGGCATTGAAAAAGCATAATATCCCTGCGTACAGTTTTTGGGAGTATTATATAAAAAATGGGATAGAGGAGGCTGGGCATCATTGGGTGGAGAGCAAGGTGGATTGGGCAGAGCTACATACTTATGCTTCGACTGAAAAGGAATCAATTGAACAATGGAAAGCAAATACTTGGCAAGTTGTATTAGATGATATTAGGAAGCATCAGTCAGAAACGCCCATAGACATATTCCTGTCTTACTTTTATCCCAACCATATTGATGAACTGGCAATAAAAGAAATTCAAAAATTGGGCATAAAATGCGTGAATTTTTTTTGCGACAATATAAGGGACTTTACAAAAATACCCAATGAATTTAAAATATTCGATTTAAACTGGGTGCCAGAGTATAAAGCATTAAAAATGTATAAACAAGCCAATATGCCATTTATACATTTGCCAATGCCCATGTGGGTAAACCAAGGACTTAGGCAAATAAGCACAGCAGAGAATAATCAGGTTTCTTTTATTGGGTCCAAAGATGCGCAGCGTGCGTTCCTGTTTTCTGAACTTTCAAAAAAAAACATAACATTTGATTTATACGGGGCAGGGTGGCTTGAAGGAGAAAGAAGTTCAATGCCATCTACAAAGCAAAATGTAATAAATAACCAGCTATCCTTTATAATAAAAAACGGCTTTATCCCTTTTTTTAGGAAAATAAATCGCTTTGGTTTGCCGAAAATTGATGAATCAGTATTGGCTAATCATTTAAAACCAAAGCCTAGCTTTGATGAGTATGTACAAATTACTAAGCAAAGCATGGTTACCTTAGGCGTAAATAGGTATCCTAGTTTTCATTACCCTTTTTTGAAGCCAAACACATATTCCCGCCTGCGGGATATTGAAGCACCAATGTTAGGGGCGTGCTACCTTACAGAATATACAGAAGGGCTGGAAAACATGTATGACATTGGCCAAGAAATTGAAGTGTACAAATCAGTTGACGAATTGGTAGCAAAAATTGAATTGTTAAGTGCGGACACTAACAAAAGAAAGCAAATAAGGGCAAAGGGGCAAAAAAAGGCATTAGCAGCACATAGTATCGTAAACTCAATTAATAAAATCAAACAATATTTTGAGTAATCCCTTAGTTGCAAACAAACACTTGCCTCAATTAAATATTATTAGGGCTATTGCTTCCTTGGCCGTTGCCATTTTTCATTTAGGGGGCAAAGCAATGCCTGGTTTTAGGTATGGTTGGCTGGGGGTAGAAATGTTTTTTGTGTTGACTGGCTTTGTAATATGCTGGTCGTTGCCTATTCGTTATTCTATAAAAGACTTTCCTGTTTTTTTTGCAAAACGCTTGGCAAGGGTGGAGCCGCCATATATTGTATCCATAGCCATTATCTTGGCACTGGCTTATTTCGTATATAAAGATACGGCACATATACAACTTCAAAATGTCCTTTTCCATTTAGCCTATATCAATAATTTTTTTGGCAACAATTACTTGTCGCCAGTTTATTGGACATTGGGCATCGAGTTTCAGTTTTATATATTGATTGGCATCCTGTTCCCATTTATTTTTTACTCGGAAAAAATAGCCATTGTTTCGTTGGTCTTATTAAATATTTTTTCTTTTTATAGCCATTTAAAGTACACAACTGTTTTTGGAGTTATGCCATATTTCACCTTCGGCATGGTTGTGTATATGTATAAAAATAAAATAATAGAGAAATTAGCCTTCTTTATATTGTCGATTATTAATATGGGTTATTTATTATATTTAATGGGTTTCCCAGGAACTGTGGCAGCTATCATTGCAGTAGGCATTATCGTTTTTTTATCAACAAGCAATACAATAATTGATTTTTTCTCTAAAATTTCCTTTTCGCTTTATTTAACCCATGATATTGTAGGAAGCCAATTAGTAGTTTTTGTAGGCAGTTTGTTTTATGTAAAAACCATATACACAAAAGCCTTGTCATTTTCAATAGGCTTATTGGCAGCTATATGTTTTGCATACTTGTTTTATATAATAGTAGAAAAAAAGGCTTTGGCATTTTCAAAACGATTTAGGTATGCCATCAGGTAAAGGATAGATAAATATCGTTTACTATTTTTCAAGGTAATTAACAGCATGAACATTCTCCTTTTAATGGATCCCTTTATACCCGTTCCACCAATTTACTATGGCGGCATAGAAAGGGTTATGTACGATATTGCCTGTAAATACAAAGAAATGGGGCATGAGGTTACTATAATTGCAGGCCCCAACTCCAAATCGCCTGGAAGGTTGATTACTTATGGGCAAAATGGCGAGCTTAACCCCGCCCTTGACCTAAAAGTGTTAGCAGAGGTTGCCAGGATATTGTGCAAGGAATTAAAAAAGCATGATGTAATTCACAATTTTGGTCGGTTGGTTTTTCTTGTACCTTTTGCTTGGTTCAAAATACGGAAGGTGCAAACCTATATGCGCTATATAGACCGTAGGAACATTCAGCGGTTCGATTCCTTAAGAATGCGCAACCTTGCTTACACTGCTGTATCGGATGTGATAGTAGCCACTGGAAAAACAACCAAAAGCAACTGGCATACGGTGTATAACTGCGCACCAGTAAATTATTTTACTTTTCGGCCGTCCGTTCCTGATAATGCATACCTTGTTTTTTTGGGCAGGATAGAACGCTGCAAAGGCTTGCATAGTGCTATTAAAGTAGCAAAGTTGAGTAGCAAAAACTTAGTGATTGCAGGCAATATTTCTACCTTGCCGCACGAGATTTCCTATTTTGAACAAGAAATAAAACCATTGATAGATGGCAACCAAATTAGATACATTGGTGTAGTAAACAACGAACAAAAGAATGTTTTGCTAGGCAGTGCAGCAGCTTTGCTCACCCCGATAGAATGGGTAGAGCCATTCCCCATCATTATCCCGGAAGCCTTTGCTTGCGGCACGCCTGTTTTGGGCTTTAATATGGGTGGCGTGCCAGAAGGCATAAGTCATGGCAGTACTGGTTTCATTAGCGAAACGGTGGAGCAAATGGCGGGTCATGTGCTACGCATACATGAACTAAGCAGGGCTGCATGTAGAAAGGAAGCCGAAACAAAGTTCAGCGATACGGTGATTGCCAACCGTTATTTAGATATTTATAAAGCAATTAGCCACAAAGGCACGAAAACACAAAGTAGCACAAAGATTTAAGAGAATAAGAAAAAGAATTGTTTTCTTTCTTTTTCTAAGTGTTCATTCGAGGCTTCGTGTTTTTGTGGCAAAAAAATACCTGAATTGTAGCGTGGCTAGTAGTAACAAATCATTCAATCAATGGCATAACTTTATGGATACTAACGATATAACATTACAAATAAACCTATCACCTGGCGATATTAACTATGCCCAATTAACGGTGCCTGCAATTGTAAAAAAGCATGGGGACATAAAAAGAAGGTTGCTAGTGGTAGATTGTTGCCGCCCGCAAGAGACCAAATTGGTAAAGCCAGATATAAAATTCCCTGTGGAGGTGTTCCAAAAAAAGGTTGAACAAATAATAGCGATAGCAGAACAATTTAAGTATGACGGGCTGGTTACAGATATTTATTATCTAAAACCAAATGACCCTTTAATTAAACACCTTTCAAAAAAATACTTGCGTGGCATCTACGATTGCACCCATTCCGGTGGTGGCACTGCCAACATGAGTTATTGGGCGGCCATTGAGCTGCCAACCACCCGTTATGTGCTGCATTATGATGGCGATTTGCTGCTATACCAGAAAGAAGGGTACTCATGGGTGGACGAAGCAATGGGTTATTTTGCAGATAGCGAAGATATTATTACTGTATTGCCAAGATATGCAGCCCCAGCCCCTGCTATATTTGATGCTATACCTTCTTATCAAGAAGGCACTGCTAATGAAGGGCATGAAAAATATTGGTTGAATGAATTTTTCTCCACCCGGCAGTTTTTGCTGGATAAACAACGCTTAGCCCCATTTTTGCCTTTAATGAAAGGTAAAATACTAGTAGAAACCCTCTTGAGAAAATATGGCAACCGGGTATATCCCCGGGATCCAGAAATAGTGCTGTTTTATACATTGTCTGCCAAACATGCCAAGAGGCTAATATTAAAATCGGGCGATGCTTGGATTTTACATCCTAACCAAAAACCGAAAGAATACCTAGACATGTTGCCTCAAATGATTAAATATGTGGATGCAGGCATTTGCCCCGAAGGTCAAAAAGGGTATCCTAATATTATTTTGGACGAATGGGTAGGTTTTAATACCAAGGATAAATAGGCATATGCAATTAAGAAATTAACTTTTACAAGAAATAAAAAGCATAAGTTAAATAGCTGCTGCCACAAAAAATGCCCATACCAATATGCTAAATATCATTTTACCTCTTTATAATGATTGGGAATCGCTTGATATTTTATTAAAAAAAATAAAAGCTGTTGAATCAAAAGAAAATATTGGTGTTTGTAACATTTTTGTAGTAAACGATAGTTCTTCTATACCCTATAAAAGTGATAAAAGCATTTTTAATGGTTCGTGCCGCACTATCAATTTGAATAAAAATATCGGCCACCAGAAATCAATTGCCGTTGGGCTTTCTTACCTGTTAAAAACTGGCATACGTGGCGATGTTATTATTATGGATAGTGATGGGGAGGATATGCCTGAAGACATCATAAAACTTGTTGCTGCCGCAAAGGAAGAATCAGGAAAAATCATTTTTGCCAAAAGGAAAAAAAGGAATGAAAGCCTTGGGTTTATCCTTTTTTACAATATTTACAAGCTTATTTTTAAACTGTTCACAGGAAAGGAAATTGGGTTTGGCAATTTTTGCTTTGTGCCAGCCAGTAAATTGGATAAAATAGTACACTTGCATGAAATTTGGAACCATTTTTCCGGGGGCATCATGAAATCTAAACTGCCATTTGCCGAAATACCTATCGACAGGGGAACTAGGTACGCCGGCAAATCTAAAATGAATTTCAATGCTTTGGTTATCCATGGGCTAAGTGCAATATCGGTGCATATAGAAGCCGTTTTAATTAGGATTATTATTTTTTCTGTCTCGGCCATAACCATGTTGTTGCTTGTTATACTTGCTTCGGTAGCAATGAAATTATTTTTACATATAACTTCACCGGGTTGGGCAACTACTGTTATTATTGGCAGCCTAATTATTATATTCCAATTATTCCTTACCACGTTGCTGTTCTCTTTCCAAGTGCTTAATAACCGGAGTTTGAGGCTGGTGTTGCCAATAAAAGATTATGCCGATTTTATTGAATCGGTAGAGGAAGCATAAATATAATAAAAAACATGGATTCGCTCGGTGGGTTGTATAACTTTTTGGCAGATTTTTTTCTAATCTTCGGGAAATATGCTGTTATTTTTTGGCAAATTGCGGGCGTGCTTTTTGCTGTGCTTCTTGCAAAAGACTGTTGGCCAGCAACTGGCACAATAAATGAAAAAAAGACAAACCGCAACTATCTTCTGCTGTCTTGTTTTTGTATCCTTGTCATGCGCTTGCCTACGCTTATTGCCAATGAACTTAACCCAGACGAAAGCGAATGGATGGCAGGTGCCATGACATTGGTTGCTAACCCTCGGTTTTGGGGTTCTGTTGATGGAACAACCAGCGGGCCTTTAAATATTTATCCTTTATGCTTGCTGCCATTGGTGGGGTTAAAAATCACCTATGCCTCGGTTAGGCTTTTTGCTGTCCTGTTTATTTATTTCCCAGTTTTTTTGTTGCTTTTTCATGCCATAAAAACCCTTTTTAACAGTTATGTAGCAAAAATGGCATTAATGCCGTTCACGCTCTTTATTGCATTTATTGTGCATTACGACCTTAATGCTTATAATAGTGAGCAAGTGCCATTGTTACTGCTATCAACAGCTCTTTATCTAGCTACACAATTGTATAAGAAAGAATCGCTTGCCCTGTATTTTTTACTAGGGTTCGTTTTTGGGATATTGCCTTTTTCAAAATTGCAGACCGTGCCTATGGGCGGGGTAATTGGACTGTTTTCTTTGTATATTATATTGAAGAGCTTCTCCATCAATAAAAAATATGCTTTTTTTAAAATAGGAAGCATGTTATTTGGGATATTAATACCCTTTTTTATAGTAGGCTTTTATTTATGGAGCAGCAATTTAACTTACGATTTTATTCAGTCCTACATTATCAATAACCTTGCTTATGCTCATGGCCAAGGGTTTTTAAAACTATGGCTTGGCCTGCCTGCGATGATTTGGATACACACAAAAGCTGCCATCCCTTTTTATGCAAGCACATGTATTATTGGCATCGCCTGTATAATAATTATAGTAAAAAGCCGTAAAGCAATTCCAGATAAAAGCAAGCCATTCCTTTTATTGTCGCTTGCATTATTTGTAACAGCGTGGTATAGCATTGGCAAGCCTGGTACTGGCTTCCCACATTATCAATATTTTATAGTAATACCTATAATATTTTTGCTAGGCGTTTTCATGGGTATTGCAAATGAAACGAATAGCAATGATGTAGGGCAAGGCAAGGCTTTTAAAAGCTTTGTTGGTATAAGTTTTTTTGCTTCCTTGCTACTACTATATAGTGGAAATAAATGGCTTTCTACCCTTTACAAGGATGGAAAAATGGTGCATGAAAACCCTGTAAGCATTGAGGTGAAAAAGCATGTAAAGGAGGGCGACAAGATAGTGGTTTGGGGCAGCATGGAAAACAAATGGGGATCGCAAAATAAGTTCTATGTAGAAACAAATACCATTCAGGGTACTAGAGAATCGCATAGCCAAAGGCAAGAAGGTTATATTGGCAAGGAGCAGCATCAGTATTATTTAGACAGGTATATTGCCGATATGGAAGCTAACAAGCCAAAAGTAATCATAGATGTAACGGGTAGCCGTGCATATTGCAATTCTTTCAAGGCATTTTGTAATCTGCTGGATGAAAAATATTTCGTCGATACTGAAATTAATTTGGAAGGCAAGGATAATATTGTGCCTTGCAAAATATACCTAAAGAAACAAGGGCAGCAGTAAGCAATGAAAACCATCGTGCTTATATCCTCTGGCCAGCCTTCTGTAAACCCTCGTTTGGTAAAGGAAGCCGATGCGTTGTCGGCTGCTGGGTACAAAGTATATGTAATTTATTCGTTTTGGACACACTGGGCCCTTGAAGCGGATAAAGAATTGTTTGTTTCTACACAATGGCATCCTGTTTTGGCGGGTGGGTCGCCTTTCCAGGATTCAAGAAGGTATTTTTTTACTCGGCTTAGGTTTAAAGCGGCAAACTTGGCAGCCAAAAGAATTTCCTTTAAATGGGGCATAGCGCACATAGCCAAAGGCAGGGCATCGGTAGAAATGCTGAAAAAAGCCAAATCAATAAAGGCAGACTTATACATTGCGCACAACTTAGCCGCATTGCCTGTTGCGGTAAAAGCAGCTAAGTACCATGGTGCAAAATGTGGTTTTGATGCGGAAGATTTCCATCGGCAGGAAGTTTCCGATGATAGCAATAGCCCCAATTATAAACTTTCAAAATTTATTGAAGACAAGTATTTAAGCAAATGCAATTATATAACGGCAGCAAGCCCCTTGATAGCAAAAGCATATGAAAAGCTATATCCACAAACAACCCCTATTGTAATAAACAATGTTTTTGAAGCAAAATACCTGCAACCAGTACAAGCAAATGATGGCGGTAAAATGAAGTTGTTTTGGTTTTCTCAAACAGTAGGCCAGGGCAGGGGTTTGGAAGATGTGATAAAAGCATTGCATGTATTAAATAACCCTGAAATAGAATTGCACTTATTGGGCAATTGCAACAACGAAGCCAATAACTATTTAACCGGGCTTGTGAATAATAAAAATATAAAATTTTATTTTTACCCACCAATACCACCAGAAAAAATATTTCAATTTGCCAATCAGTTTGATATAGGCTTGGCATTAGAAACCAAAACCCCATTGAACAGGGATATTTGCCTAACCAATAAAATATTTACATACCTTACTGCGGGGCTGGCCGTTATTGTATCTGACACAAGTGCACAAAAAGCATTTATGGAAGAAAATATTGGGCTGGGTAGTATTTATCCGGTAGGTGGTGTGGAGGCATTAGCCAGCAAAATAGATACTTTTTATCGAAACCCTGATAGGTTAGATGCTTGCAAAACCAATGCGCATATATTGGCAGGAAGTAAACACAATTGGGAAAATGAATGTCTGACATTTGTAAATAAAATAAAATCTTTGGTATAATGGCAATCTGGCATACGCTTCAACTGCTTACCTCGCACCCTTTAACTAAGAAAAACCAATTAAAAGCAATTGCAAGGTTTTTTAAATGGCAAATAACTACAAAGATTAACCCTTACCCAGTAATTTATTCATTTACAAGCAAAAGCAAAATCATTGTTGCAAAGGGGATGACTGGGGCAACTGGCAATTTATACCTAGGGCTTCATGAATTTGCAGACATGGCATTCTTGCTTCATTTTTTGAGAAAAGAAGATTTTTTCGTGGATGCAGGGGCTAATGTTGGAAGCTATACTGTTTTGGCTTCTGCACATGTCGGCTGCCAGTCTATTGCTGTTGAGCCTGTACCTTCTACATATAATCATTTAATGAACAATGTTTTTATTAACAGGATGACTGCAAAGGTTACAGCCTTAAATATTGGCTTGGGCAAGGAAAATGCAACATTGAAATTTACAAAAACACTAGATACAGTAAATCATATAGCAACCGAAGGTGAGGTAGATACCATAGATGTGCCTATAAAAACTGTTGATGAAATTGTAGGCCTAAATGTCCCGGCTTTAATAAAAATTGATGTGGAGGGATATGAGACAGAGGTTTTAAAAGGCGCAATAGAAACACTCAAAAACGAAAAATTAAAAGCAATCATTATTGAATTAAATGGTTCAGGAGGCAGGTACGGGTTTGATGAAAAAAATATCCATAACCAGTTCCTTCAATTAAACTTTATGCCATTTATTTATAACCCATTTGACAGGCAATTGACAAAAACAGAAAATTTTGGCTCGTATAATACGATTTACATCAGGGATGTTGATTTTGTAAAAGGCAGATTAAGTACAGCAGAAAAACTAGAAATATTGGGGCAATTTTTTTAAACTCTTTTCTATATAA
>NZ_JBKHKJ010000030.1:0-63132 GCF_046546515.1 Parasediminibacterium schistidii
ATAATTGATAGTTTGCTGCCTTTCACAGTTTCACTGGCACCAGTGTTCAGTTTTAGCTGCCCACTGGTGTCTCTCAAATAAACCAGTTTGTAACTGGCGGGGGTGCAATATCCCTGCAATCTAGAAAAGCCTTATTTTTGTACCGTAAAAGCACCCAACTCAAAGCTGTTTACAAACCTAATGTACTAGCGGCAATATCGTAGTTCTTTTTTTGCTAATATTAAAATAGTAGTTTTTCCAAAATAATACCTTGTTCTAATTGTTATAAAGTATGCAAAAATCACCCACAAAATGAGCAAAAAATGAGCAAAAAATAAGCACCAAATAAGCACTTGATTTTGAAAATATGGTTGAAAATCAATGATTTACTATCTTCTGAACGATTTTTGAAAAATGCGAGTGTAGTAAAAAGACTTAGAATTGGCAAAAACTGAAACTATTTTAATAAAAAGTAAACCATTGCCATGGCAGGAGTGAAAAGGGCAAAGGGCAGCATAAAAATCCTTTTAATCCCACTAATCCTATAAATCATGGTTCAGACAAATTATATCGAACTTACCTCCACTATCAAAAATTTCAGGTAATTCGTGTTTTCCAAGCCCCAGATAATAGGGTGGTCACTAGATTGTGCCTTGAAAGTAACTTGCCTTATTTTCTTCTTTGCGTCTTTTGCGGCGGCGGCAATTGTTTGCAAAAACAAGTCGGGCGAAACAAGGTTGGTGCAGCTACTGGTAACCAAGAAGCCGCCATTTTTTATCAATTTCATGCCACGGAGGTTTATTTCCTTGTAGCCCGTTATGGCCTTGCCAATATTTTCCCGGCTTTTGGTAAAAGCAGGTGGGTCTAGCATCACCACGTCATATTTCTTTTCTTCCTTGTCCCATTGTTTCAAGGCATCAAAAGCATTCTTGGCTTCAAAGCGGCAAATGTTTTCTAAGCCATTCAGGGCAGCATTTTTATTGGCTTGTTCCACAGCCTGCTCGCTGATGTCTATACCTAACACATATTTTGCCCCATAATGGGCAGCATGTATCTCAAACGTTCCAGTATATGTAAACGCACCCAATACACTTGCGCCTTTCACTACTTGTTGTATGGCTCGGCGGTTGTCTTGCTGGTCTAGGAAATAACCTGTTTTCTGGCCGTTTTCAATGTTCACATTAAATTTCAGCCCATTTTCATTAATAATAATATTGGTATCGAATGGGGCTGACAAAAAGCCTTTCTGTTGTGGCAAACCTTCGAGTTCCCTTACAGGCACATCGTTACGTTCATAAATACCTTTGGGGTTAAAAATGGTTTCTAGGGCTTTTATTATAGCTGGTTTCCATTGCTCTATACCCAATGATAAGGTTTGTATTACAAAATAATCATTGAACTTGTCAATAATCAAGGCTGGCAGGTAATCTGCCTCGCCAAATACAAGGCGGCAGTTTTCAGTATAGCCCAGCTTTTGCCGATACTGCCAGGCTTTTTTAATTCTATCCAAGAAAAAAGCCTCGTTTATTTCTTCTTGTTTGCGGGTTAGTAATCGCACTGCTATTTGCGATTGTGGATTAATATACCCACGCCCAGCCAATTTTTTATCTGCAAAATAAACTTCTACAATTTCCCCTGCAACAATATCCCCTTCCGTTTTTTCTATCTCATTGCCATATATCCAAGGGTGGCCATTGGCTATGCGGGGTGCTATCTTGCGCTTCAAATACACTTTTACCATTGGGTAAAGGTATAGGAAGATTGGTTACTACTCACCACATAGGCACAGTAGTACATATAGATATAAGCGAATAAAAAGGAAGGAAACATAGTTGTTCGCCACTTTTCTATTTTCCTTAAAAGCTATTAGGAGCTAAAAGAAAAAGAAAACCTCTATGTTTTCTTTTTCTTGCTATTTATTTTATGTGCCTCTTTTTATTCCTAATTCCTAATTTATAATTCATAATTACTAAGTGTCCCTCTGTCAGGTTTTTCCTGCATTACCGTCATACAACAAAGTGGTGGAAAAGTCAATTAAGCACATTTTGAGGTTTGGGTGTATATTTGACATTTGGTAATAATGAACAAGGAGAATCATCTCAATTATAAATTTAAAATTGTAAAACAATGGCTTTAGAATTTACGGATGCTAATTTCAAGACAGAAGTTTTGGAAAGCGAAACATTAAGCGTGGTTGACTTTTGGGCAGAATGGTGTGGTCCTTGCCGTGCTATAGGGCCGGTAATAGAAGAACTAAGCAAAGAGTATGCTGGCAAAGTAAAAATTGGCAAAGTAAACGTGGATGTAAATCCAGAAACAAGCGTTAACTATGGCATTAGCTCTATACCTGCTATCTTGTTCATTAAAGATGGCAAAATAGTGGACAAGCAAATTGGCGCAGTGCCAAAAAGTGTGTTGGACAAAAAAATACAAGCACACTTGTAGTTATGAGTTATAAATAATGAATTATGAGTTGCCTGCATTGGTAGGGCTAATTTATAATTTTTCGATATAGCTTGGGGCTTCCTTTTTTGAGGAAGCCTTTTTTTTGCCTTTTTTGTAATATTCCAGCTAATTGGCTTACTAAATATGTGCATGACATTAAAGCTAGAGGAACAATTTGGAGCGATGTCCCAGCAGTACCTATCAGAAAAATAGTAATTTATGAAAAAGATTTATGCCTTTGTAGTATTCCTAGTTATGGCTGCTTTAGCCCAAGCCCAGCCACCCAAAGAAAAAGCCCTGCTGTGGAAAATTAGTGGCAATGGCATAGCCCAGCCTTCTTATTTGTACGGCACTATCCATTTGATGTGCCCAGACCAAATAAACGTAGATAAACTAATTAAAAGAAGTTTTGATGCAACCAAGCAATTGTTCTTGGAAATAAAAATGGACGACCCTGAGATGATGGCAAAAACAATGCAGCATATCATGATGAAAAATGACACATCCTTAGAAGATTTGGTAAGCAAAGCAGACAATGATAGCATGAATGCTGTTTTTAAGGAAAAAGCAGGTATGCTCATGAGCATCATGGCAAAAGCAAAACCCATGCTGCTCATGAGTGCAGTGTTCCCATCCCTGCTAGGCTGTTCGCCCGAAGGGTGGGAAAAGCAATTCCAAGACATGGCAAAGGCAAAGGGAATACCTCTTAAAGGGCTGGAAACCATTGAGTACCAGTTGAGTGTTTTTGACACTATCCCATACAAAGTACAAGCTGATATGCTGAAAGACTTGCTATACCACCTAGACAGCACCAAAAAGAGCTTTGCAGAAATGCTGGATGTATATTTGAAAAAAGACATTAATAAACTGCATAAAATGACCGTGAGCGACCCAGACTTTGGCAGCTACGAGGCATTGATGCTAAACAACCGCAATAATAACTGGATAACCTTTATAACTGCCGAGGCAAAGCAAACCCCTACCTTTTTTGCAGTTGGGGCAGCCCACCTAGGTGGAGAAAATGGGGTAATAAGCCTGCTTAGGAAAAAAGGGTTCACGGTGACTCCAGTTGCCAACTAAAAACAACAACAATTAATTATTCCAGCTACATGCAAGGAGAAAAGGAATTTATAGCACTGCTAAACAAGCATCAGCACATTCTGTACAAAGTATGCAGTATGTACATGGATGAAAGGGCAGAGCGTGAAGATCTTTTTCAGGAAATAGCATTGCAAGCCTGGAAATCATTTAGCAGTTTCAAGGGGCAATCGCAGTTTTCCACATGGCTATACAGGGTGGCTTTAAACACTGCCATCAGTTTTTTTAAGAAAGGGAAGAAAGCAAATACTACTTATTTCCCAGATATTATCATTAACACACCAACGGAAGAACTCAACCCAATAGAAGAACAAGTAAAAGCCATGTACAAAGCAATAGGGGAGCTGTCTAAAATAGACAAAGCCCTAGTGATGCTGTACCTAGAAGATTATAGCTACAACGATATTGCCGATATGCTTGGCATAACCGCCAACAATGTAGCGGTGAAAATGAACAGGTTGAAAATAAAATTGAAAGAACAATCACAAAAATATTATCAGTCCTAAAAAGAAATAAACAATGGAGTTAGAGGAACTGAAGCAATACTTGCAAAACAAGCAGCCCCAGAAGGAGGCTGCTAGTAAACCTGTGGAAAGTTTAGCTTCTTTAATACGGACTAACCCTAAATCGCCGATAAATAAAATAAAGAAAAGCCTTCTGTTCGAGATGTGGTTTACTGTAACCCTTGTTATTGCCGTTGGCTATGCTATATCGGTTACCCATATATGGTCGTTACGCACATACCTTATTATTGTTTTACTTTTTGGGATCGCCTGCTTAATCCCCTTAAATAAGTCCGCAAAAAAAATAAACAGGCTAAGCAATACGGTTTTGCCTGTGAAAGAAAACCTACAGGAAATACACGATATTATGAAAGCGTTCGTAAAAAGGTATTTACAGTTTACCATGGGGCTGATACCCGTATTTTTTATCCTTGCTTTTTCCTTAGGTTTTTATGAAGGTAGGACAAATGTTGTACCCCAATATGAAAAATATACTCATTATTTCACCAGTACTAGCCAGGTGTTAGTGTTCCTGGTGCTATATATTGTTTTTCTTACCGTGGGTATGTATTATTTTACAAAATGGTACTTAAAAAAACTATATGGAAAGTATATAGAAGAATTATCGTTTTTGATTGGCGAGTTGGGGGAATGATAAAGCTATAATTAGTTATTAACTATTTTTATTGGAAAACCTGTCTTTTTTAGGATATTTGCGTATGAACTTTTCTTTTTTCAATAAAACAATAAAGCCAGACCTTTCTTTTCTTACTGTGGACATGCACTCGCACCTGCTGCCAGGCATAGACGATGGCTTGAAAACAGTGGAGGATTCAGTCATTTTTATAAAAGAGTTGTACGCTTTAGGCTACAGGAAGTTAATTTGTACCCCTCATATTTTGGCTGGCATACACGACAATACCCCCGAAACCATATTGCCTGCGCTTGCCCTTGTAAGACAAGCTTTGGCTGCAGAAGATATACAAATGACAGTTGATGCCGCAGCAGAGTATATGATAGACAGGGAATTTGGCGAACTAATAAAGGAAGATAAGCAATTGCTCACTTTTGGCAAGAATTATATATTGGTGGAAATGTCTTATGTGGCAGCATCACCCAACTTGCACGAAGTACTTTTTGCACTGCAAATGAAAGGGTACAACCCCATCATGGCGCACCCTGAGCGTTATAATTTTTACCATGACGACTTTGAAAAGTATGAGCAGTTGAAAGACAGGAATGTTTTGTTCCAAGTGAATATTTTGTCGCTGCTGGGCTACTACGGCAAACCTGTAAAGAAAACGGCAGAAAAATTAATTGAGAAAGGCATGGTCAATTTTATAGGCACCGACATGCATCACCAAACCCACTTGAATGCCACCAAGCAATTTGTAAGCAGCAAAGAATTTTACAAGCTGGCAGAAAAAATACAATTGCTAAATGCAAGCCTGCTTTAATTATTTTGAATGATGAATTTTGAATTTTAAATGAAACAAGCGGCTCAATTATTTATATTGCCACAAAGGCACAAATAAAAACTAAGGGGTTAAATAAAAAAGAAGAAAGAAAAACACATGCTTTTCTTTCTTCTTTTTTATTTCTGCTGCTTTGAGCCTTAGTGTCAATAAAATTACACCAATCCCTTGGCACTTAAATACCTTTCTGCATCTAGGGCTGCCATGCAGCCACTGCCTGCGGCGGTAACAGCTTGGCGGTAATTTTTATCCTGCACATCGCCTGCGGCAAATACGCCTTCTAGGTTTGTTTTAGACGTGCCGGGTATGGTTTTGATATAGCCAGTCTCGTCCATGTCAATATAATCTTTGAATATGGCACTGTTTGGCTGGTGGCCAATAGCCACGAAGAAGCCGCCGATAGGCACTTCCTGCGTTGTATTGTCTTTTGTGTTTTTAATGCGCACGCCTTTCACGGAGTGGTCGCCTAGTATTTCATCCGTTTCGCTGTTCCAATAAACGGTAATGTTGGGCGTGGCCAATACCCTGTCCTGCATTACTTTGCTGGCACGCATGGTGTCTTTGCGTACAATCATGTGCACCGTGGTGCAAAGTTTAGATAAATACAAGGCTTCCTCAGCGGCAGTATCGCCAGCACCAACTATGGCCACTTCCTTCCCCCTGAAAAAGAAACCATCGCACACAGCACAGGCGCTTACGCCAAAGCCATTCAGGCGTTGCTCGCTCTCTATGCCTAGCCATTTGGCCGATGCTCCCGTGGAAATAATCACCGCATCTGCTTCTATCCAGGTTTCTTCGTCTATTTCTACTCGGTAGGGCTGTTGGCTAAAGTCAACCTTTGTAGCCATGCCATAGCGTATGTCTGCACCCATGCGGGCAGCTTGTTTTTCAAAATGCACCATCATTTCCGGGCCTTGAATGCCATCGGGGTAGCCGGGGTAGTTTTCTACTTCCGTGGTAATAGTCAGTTGCCCGCCCGGTTGTATACCTTGGTACAAAACTGGTTTCATATTTGCCCTAGCTGCATATATGGCGGCCGTGTAGCCTGCTGGGCCGCTGCCTATAATCAATACATGTACTTTCTCTATTGCCTTCTCGCTCATTGCTTCTTCTTTTATGGACAGCAAATTTATTGTTTGCTGCCTATTGTTCCCTATTAAAATTCCCACCCACCCGTTGTGGACGGATAAAAGCGGGAATACTTACTGATAACGAAAGTGGTTTTTAGTTTTGCCACAAAGCCATGAATGCATGAAGTGGGCACAAATACTTAGGCAGGGAAGGTGCAGAAGGCGATTTATGGTTTGTAAGACATCCCCTAAACTTTCGGGATGTTGCCGCTTAGGCCTAGTAGGTAGAATGAAATGAAGGATACGCGCCACAGGCACGCACCTGCAATACTTCTTTTTATGCATAATTAAGTTAACGTGGACTAGCTTGGAGGGGGCAAGAAGGTGGAGTGCAAACCGAGAACACTAATACAATTTTTATACTATTACTTTTGCTGGTTTTTTTATTAAAATAGTTTCGGTTTTGCCAATTTTGGGTCTTTTTGCAGCTTTTTATTTTTTTTAAAATCCTCACTATTTTTTGTAAACTATTGATTATCAATGATATTAGCGGATTTTAGGTAGAAAAAAAACTATCATTGATGATAATTTTGGTATCATAAAGTGATACCAAAATGATAATAGAATGATAGTTTTATGATAATAAAGTGATAATTTATTGATAAGGAATTATAATACCCTAATTTTTAAAAACTACTATTTTAATATTAGTAAAAAAAAACTGCGATACCGCTGCTTGGAAACTAGCTTTGTAAATGCTTTGTATCAGGTGCATTTATGGTGCAAAGATAAGTTTTTTTTAGTTAGGCCTAGTTTTTGGACAAATCAAAAAAAGGCAGCCCAAGCGAAAAACTCCTATACAACCAATTTGCCACGAAAGCACGAATAGCACTAATTTTATATACAAATTGGTTGTTTCTAGGTAAACACTAGTTGCTTGTAGGGAGACTTTTATGCACCCCGCGCCACAGGCACACACCAGCAAACAATTCTTTTTTAGCTAGGATTAAGTTGGCGTGAACTAGTGGGGAAAGTTTAGCATATTGAAATATGTTGACCAATTAAAAAGGGATTCATTATTGAATCCCTTTTTAATTTTTACTGATAACAAGCACTGCTTATTTTTTTGAATTATTTGCACCCAAGCCTTCTCTAACCATTAACGGGTGAGAAGGTTTTACATCACTTGCCTTTATTCCCGGCAAAGAAGATGTAGTTGGCGCAGGAGAAGGATTAACGGCAGTACTGTTGTTTTTTTTGTCTTGTGCCATAAAAAAAGTTTTATCAAAGATATTAAGTTTATTAGAATTAACGATTTCTACCTTTTGAATAGTGTCGGTTTTGATGCCAAAATGGAAAAGAAGGCAAAATAAATATGGGATACAAGCTAATAAGCCACATTGTAATGCTTTTAAATAAAAATTCCCTTTTCTTGTAAAAAGCCCTTTGTTAATTGATACTGCTTCTTCCAATTCATTAATATAGGAAGCTTTAATAAGATTGTCTACTTCTTCTTTTGTTTTACCTTCTTCTTCATAAGACATTCTGAATGTTCTGTAATAAATCTTCGGTTCATCAAGATATGCAACGCTAATGGGCATTAATAATCTAATTGTGTTAAATAATGAAAAGCCCAATACAACTATATAAAAGTAGAAACACAAATGGTTCCAGTCAAACCAACAGCCTATATTATCAAAAATCAGTCTTTGAGTCAATTGCACCAAGAATAATCCAAGTATAGAATAGATAAACAGCAAATTTGTAAACCTGTTGTAGTTTTTTTGGTATGCTTCTGAATATTGCTCTAGCCGTTTTTCATTAATTTCAATAATATAGTCTAGGCTGTAAAAGGATTTACTATCTGCCATAATTAATTTGCTTTTTTGATTGCGATTGAATGTTGTACAGCAAATTTATTGTTTGCTGCCAAAATCAAAAATAATGTTTGTCAAAACAATTGAAACCTTGAAAAATTATCACCTAAAATATAAAGTGATAAAAAGGCATAAAATATTTGTATCAAGAAAAAGAAGATTAGGTAATTAAAGGGGAGAGGTGGTTACCGAGCAAGGCTTGGCGATTGTGGCTGAAAATAGCGCTGGGTTAGCCGATAATTAAAGCCAAATACGGGCTTCTAAGGTTCAAATATATATGCTACTGCCCAATATTGTAAGGTCAGCCAGAACAAAAGTTTAAAAAAGGACTAAAAGCCGAGTGTGTTCCGCCATATTGCAAATATGGATGTTGTGTGCCGTATCATTTGTTCTCGTCTAGTTTTTTCAACAGTTCAGCAATTTGCTTATCTTTTTCAGTCAATGCTTGGTCTTTTTCTGCCAATGCTATATTTTGTTGTTCAATTTTTTCTCTTAACCCACCTGTCATAGCATCAACTGTCCTCCATGCCTCTTGTTCCGTTTCAATTTTCTTTTTTTCCGCTGGGTTTGTACCAGAATGGTGTAATATGTCTGTTGTAACTTTCATATCCTCAAAGTCGATTTCGTGGGTAAACTCTTTTGTTATTTTTTTATCGTCTATAAAATTAGTCTGCTCAAAAATGCTTAATAATTTATCAAGTTTTGTCTGATAACGATTGGTTATTCTTTCAACTTGCACAATGAAACTATCGTGGGTCAGTTTTTCTACAAAATCACTTTTTGTGTCAAGGTTGGTTTTGTTTATATGGTCAATATAATTGCGTTCTACCTTCAAGCACGGGGTGTCAATTTCATTGAGCCTAAATCCTAAAATGTAAATTGTGGTAATTGGCAATACTACTTTTTGATTGTTTATTGTGTCCTCTTTTTTATATTGCTCGGCTAAATAGTTTCTAAAACGCATCAAATCAATTTGATTTTTAGCTTTTTGAATTTCTATCAATACTTTTTTTTGTTCCCCTCCCTTAGTTTTTATAGTTGCAATAAAATCAAGCCTAAAAACTGCAAGGGCAGAAAGCTGGTCTGTATATGTGAATTCCTGTGGTTTTACTTCAACTGTTTCAATAGTTTGCTCCAAAAGAGTGCCAATGAAAAATTTGGCAACTCTTTCATTCTCCATCATCCTTTTGAAAACCACATCGTAAATAGGATTTGCAATTACCATTTTTTGTCATTTCAATGTGCAAATGTACAAATTTTCAGTTGTCTCTTCTATGTTGATGCTTGTTGGGTGATCGCCAGATATGGCACACAACGAGCAAGGTATTGCCTGCAGGCAGGGGCATAAAGCTGGGAGGGGTGGTTAACATAACCAAAAATATTTGTAACGGAGGAAGTATAAACCCTTTGGGAATCGCAGGATGTATGCCCATGTAGCTTGGCATAATATGAATAACCAAAATACAGGTTGTGGAAAACCATATTTAGCCCAAGATATTTGGTTGAGGCATTGGGGATGAGTTAGGTTTATTAACTATCTTCTTCCTCATTAATGCTTTATCTGAGAAATGGGTGGATATATCATATGTTTTATCAGTGTAATCGTCTTGCGTCTTATTTGAATTGTGATAAAATATTTTTATTGATTTACACTTGTCGTCTTCAAAGATTTGCTTTAGCATGGTCCTGTCTGATAAACCTAAGGAATGCCCGAAAATGTACACTTGAAAAAAATCCTTTTCAATAAACCTTATCAAATCGTGGAGATTGGTTGTTTTAAAATATCCGAATGACTTTATATGCTTCAAGAGTTCTTTATTCTTTAACTCTTCAAATTCAAGATAGCTTTTATTATACTCATCACCATAACCAAAAATTAATGGATTAGAGCTAGTACCTAATTTGCCATGAATATAATTTATCTCTGTAGAAACGGATTTCTCGCATTCTTCCTTGTATTTTTCCAAAGTGTTGGTATAGTTAAAGTTAAGTATCAATATCTTATTTGGTGATTGATCTTCAATTGTTAATGTTACTATATCCCTACCTTTAATTTGTTCGCAAAATAAGTTTGAGATTTCGGTTGAAAAAGGACATTCATTTTCATTTTCAACCTTAATCAGATATTCTTCTAACTTCTTTTTCAAGAAATCAAATTCATCATTTAAAGTCTTCACTTTAGCAAAATCAAATCCTTTAGAGTTTTTGCAAGCCAATAAATCTTTAAAATAGTCATCTTCTAAATCAACCCAATTAATTTCATTAATTTTATTTAATGTTTTCTCTAAAAAGCTAGATTTTATGTTTACTGAAACAATCCCTCGCCTTGAACCTGATTGGAGTGTTTCTAAAACCTCTACTGCATTTTCGGCATCAATTTCATGTTGATCATTAATATAATAAGAAGAATGCCTATAAGTTATTTCTATTAATGGGTCTATTGAAGAGTCATTTTTATAAAAGTAGTTAATTACATTTTTGATATAATCTTTAACAAAATCTGCGTAGCTAGTTTTTAGTTTGTGTGCAAGGTCAAACCCATTTCCAATAATAATTAGTCTATTCATTTTTACCTGTTTTTTTGCCATATTTCTTTAACTTCTACAAATATCAACACTATTCATATATTAGCCTCATCAATAACTTCCACCTCATTTATAGTTTTTCCGCATCACTGATATATTTTTTTTATTATTGCATATAATTCCCCTATTGGTTATGGCAAAAAAAGTAGTAAGTGTTTATGGCGATATTTCCATTAAATCCCCTTTCAATAGCGACCAGCTTATTATTGAAATTGGCAATTACCATATAGCCTGCCTGGTAAAGCTATCCGTGAAGCAGGAGCTTGCTGCCGTGGAGGTTTACCACTTTAATAGCTTTGAAGAAGAATGGTACGATATTTTTCAGGACGTGCGCTCAAAATCGAAGATACTGAACAGGGGCTTTATCGATACCCGTGTTTTTTTCAACCTGCCCGATACAGTTTTAATCCCTTCTGCCATGTATTCCGAGGCCGCTGCTTCTGAATACTTGCAGTTAATTCATGGGGATGTAATAAACCAAGTAATAAAGACAGACAAGGTGAACGTGGAGCCTTCGATAACGGTAGCCACAAAGATAAAGCGTGTGCTGATGGACACTGTGAACAGCAACCTGATGATGATAACCGTGCACAACAGCTACCGTGTGTTTTTAGAAAATTTGTTGGCTACCACAAGGCCATATAACCATTCCTTGCTGAAAGTACAATTGTACAACAACGAAATGATGGTGGGACTAGTGTATAACAACCAATTGTTGCTAGCCCAATTATACACGCAAAAAACATCGGAAGATATTTTGTACCATTTGCTGAATGTGCTGCAACAATATAACCTGCGTGCAGAGGAAACAACGTTGGAATTATCGGGCATGATAGAAATAAAAACAGCCTTGTACGAAAACCTGAAAAAAGTGTTTCCGAGGATTACCTTCGATAACCCTACCGAAGAATTGATAAAACTGCACGATTTTACCAAATACCCCAAGCATTATTTAACACCTTACCTTAATTTGCTTTAGGGTTCTTTGATAATATAGTTTGTAGGCCACTAGCGTATTTTTACCACTTATGACTTACTACTTACGACTTATGCGTATTATTTCCGGCAAATATGGTGGGCGAAGGATAACCCCTCCAGCCAATATGCCCCACACGCGGCCTACCACCGATATTGCAAAAGAAGGCCTGTTTAATATATTGCAAACCCGCATCGATTTTGAAGGGGCAAAAACCCTTGATTTGTTTGGTGGCACAGGGTGCATCAGTTATGAGCTTGCCTCAAGAGGGGCAGGGGCATTGACCATTATAGAAAAAGACGGCATTATGCAAGCGTTTATCAAGAAAAACATTGAAACGCTGAAAATAGAAAATGCTAAAGTAATACAGATGGACGTGTTCAGCTACCTGAACACCTGCAACGAGCAGTTCGACTTTATTTTTGCTGGCCCACCCTACGCATTGAATACTATTGATGACATACCTAAAATAATCGCCAGCAAAAAATTAATAGCCGAGGAAGGCTTCTTTGTGTTGGAGCATACCCCACGGAACAACTATGCTGCTTACGAAGGGTTTAGTTTCCAACGGAATTATGGCACTACTGTTTTTTCTTTTTTTGAAGGGGGGAAATAAGGTTAGATTTTAGCTTCATTTTAATTATGGCGAATTCGCCATAATTAAAATTCGATGTAAATTAAGAAATGAAAATACAATTTTCATTTCTTAATTCAAGTATTAAACAGAACTTTTATGCTAAAAAATTAAACATTTTAAATGATGGCTAAAAGCAAAATAATCAATATCCAAGGTGTAGAAATTTCAATAATCCCTTCGAAATTAGATGATTATATTTCACTAACAGATATGGCGAAAAGCCAAATGCAAGAGGTGATAATCATTAAATGGCTTAGCTTAAAAAGTACAATTGAATATATCGGAGAATGGGAAGCATTGTACAATCCAAGTTTTAATTATACCGAATTCGGTATAATTAAAAACAATGCTGGTAGTAATAGTTTTGCATTGTCTGTAAAGCAATGGATTGAACAAACCCAAGCTATTGGCATTACCGCAAAAGCAGGGAGATATGGAGGTACTTATGCTCATAAGGATATTGCATTTCATTTTGGTATGTGGATTAGCCCTAAATTTCAATTACTTTTAGTAAAAGAATACCAACGTTTAAAGGAAGATGAAAATAACCAGCTGAAACTTGAATGGAATTTACAAAGAACATTAACCAAAGTAAACTACAGCATACACATGGATGCTATAAAAGAAAATTTGATACCAAAAGAAATAACCAAGCAACAAGCCGCATTTGTATATGCCAATGAAGCTGATTTATTAAATGTGGCTTTATTTGGTATTACTGCAAAACAATGGAGGGAAGCTAACCCGGCTTTAAAGGGCAATGTTAGAGATGACGCTACTTTGGAACAATTGGTAGTGCTAAGTAATATGGAAAGCATAAATGCTTTATTAATTAACCAAGGATTAACTCAATCAGAAAGATTAGTGCAATTGAATAAAGTTGCCATAACACAAATGAAATCATTATTGGCATCTAGTAATTTTAAAAAACTGACGGATGGGAAATAATAAATACTATTTATAATTGAACAGGTACATGCTTTTTTAGGATAATAAGTTTTCTATGCAACCCATTTTTATCACAGGCATCGGTACAGGCATTGGCAAAACAGTTGTTAGTGCCATCATTACAGAAGCACTGGAAGCAGATTACTGGAAACCTATACAGGCAGGTATAGAAGAAGGAACTGATGCCTTGCAAGTAAGGTCTTTGCTTTCCAATACAAAAACAATGATACACCCAGAAGCTTATACCCTTCAAATGCCCGCCTCCCCACATATAGCCGCAAGGGCAGAAGGCAGGGAGATTAGTATTCCAGTTTTAATTAAAAGTCAACCGTCAACTGTCAACTGTCAACGGCATCTTATCATGGAAGGTGCAGGCGGCATCATGGTGCCAGTAAATGATAATGAATTTGTGATAGATTTGATTGTGGCATTGAAAGCCAAAGTAATATTGGTAAGCAGGAATTATCTGGGTAGTATCAACCATTCTTTATTAACAGCAGCTATCTGCAAACAAAAAAATATTGATGTAATAGGGTGGGTATTTAATGATCAATACTTGGATTATGAAAATGAAATTGTGCAATGGACAGGCTACCCAAAAATTGCATCCATCCCTTTTGTGGAAAATGTAGATAAATCCTTTGTTTTGCAGCAGGCAAACCTGCTAAAAGATGCTTTGCAAAAGCTTTTATAAATGACAAAGAAAGAACTGAGGACAATATATAAACAAAAGCGGCTTGAAATTGAGGCAAGGGAAAAATTGAAGCTGGACGATTTGCTATTGCTGCAACTGCAAACCTTCAATTTTGAAGGGGTACAAACCTTGCTTACCTACTGGCCTATGGCAAACATGGTCGAACCCAACACGCATTTGTTTTCTGGCTATTTGAGGCACTTTGTACCAGATTTGCAAATTGCTTACCCGGTGTGTGATTTTGGGTGCAACAACATGACAGCCATTTTAATTGATGAAGATACTGTTTACACCACCAACAAATTTGGCGTAACAGAGCCTAAAGAGGGTAATGCCATTCATGCTATTGACTTAGATTTGGTTTTTGTACCTAACCTTATTTGCGACAAGCAAGGCTACAGGGTAGGGTATGGCAAAGGTTTTTACGATCGATTTTTGGCTGCTTGCAGCGAAAATGTAACATTGATGGGTTTTAATTATTTTGCTCCCGTTGAAATTATTACCGATACCAACGATTTTGATATACCTTTAAATTATTGTATTACGCCAGAGGAAGTATTTGAGTTTTAAAACACCAGCAATAGTTTTCGCACAAAGCACAAAATGACTATTAATCGGGGAACTTAAAGTTTTTTGCCCTTGCCTCTCTCCCTAGTAGAGTGTTGGCGTGAGGTCTAACTACTAAAAAGTAAACTACCTTGTGTCCTTTGTGCGTATTTTCGTTGTGCCCCTTGTGGTTAAATGGCTTCTGTTGAATGGATATATAAGCATACTGAATGAATTTTAATAATGTTTTCCTGAAATCTTTCCGTGTTGTTTTGCTCCCGTTTGCTTTGTTGTATGGGCTGGGGGTAATTATTAGGAATTGGTTGTACGATAAAAAATATTTCAAGTCTATACCCTTTAATTTCCCCTTGATATGTATTGGGAATATAGTAATGGGCGGCACTGGCAAATCGCCGATGGTGGAATACCTGATAGATTTGTTGCACCCCGAATATAAAATAGGCACCCTAAGCCGGGGCTACAAACGCAAGACAAAGGGTTATTTGCTAGCTACTGAAAAAACAACGGCACTGGATATTGGCGATGAATCGATGCAGTTCCACAACAAATACCCCAATGTGGCTGTTGCCGTGGGGGAAGAGCGTTTGGTGGCCATCCCGCAGTTGCTGCAGGACAGGCTCGATTTAGATACCATCATCATGGACGATGCTTTTCAGCACCGCCAAGTTGCCGCAGGGCTAAATATTGTGCTTACAGAATACAGCAATTTGTATGTGCATGATTTCTTTTTCCCCACCGGCGATTTAAGGGATCAGCGTGCATCCATGAAAAGGGCAAATATTATTGTGGTTACCAAATGCCCAACGGATTTATGGAAAGACAATCAGGAAAAAATCATTAGGCTCATTGAGCCGTTGCCCCACCAAAAAATTTTTTTTACCACTATCAATTATGGCATACCTTACCATATTGTTCATAAAACAGAGCGTACCATTAAAAATACGGATGAAGTCTTGCTGGTTTGTGGCATAGCTAGCCCCAAACCCTTAAAGGAATATTTGCTAAAATATGCGTACACCTATTATCAAAAGAATTTCAACGACCACCATATATTCACCATAGACGATTTTAACGATATTAAGGAAAGGTTCGAGCGGATTGAAACTACAGAAAAGTTTATAATCACCACGGAAAAAGATGCTGTGCGTCTAGCTAAGTTTACAGAAGAAATAGAACAGCTACCCATTTATGTATTGCCAATTAAACACAAGTTTCTGTTCAACGAAGGAGAAGCATTTAATCAGTTGGTAATATCTTTTATCAACAGTTTTTCAAAACCTCAACACCATGAGTAAGAGTACAGGCAGCAAGAAGGCCAAGAATAAAAACGGCAAAAAACCAAGCGGCGGCCACAATACCGTGAAAGGAAGCCTGGAAATTACCAGGAGTGGCATGGGCTATGTAGTAATTGAAGACAAAAGCGGCGATGTGCTGGTAAGGCCCGGCGACTTTAATACTGCCCTAAATGGCGACATAGTAAGGGTGCGGATTATAAAGGAAAACCTTACCACGAAAAAGAAAGAGGGCAAGATTACTGAAGTGGTTACCCGCAAGCAAACAGAGTTTATTGGGCATATACAGCTATCTACCAACTTTGCTTTTTTTGTGCCGGACACCGACAAGCCTATGCCCGATTTGTTTATCCCATTAGACAAATTGAAAGGCGCCAAAAACAAAGACAAAGTGGTAGCCCGGCTGGTAGAGTGGGGCAAAGACGACAAAAAACCTGTTGGCGAAGTTGTGAGCCTGTTGGTGGCTGGCGACAGCAACGACTCGGCCATGAAAGAATTACTGGCAGAAGCTGGTTTCCCATTGTCGTTTAGCGATGAAGTAATGGAAGAAGCCCTCCGCTTGCCAGACGTGATAAGCGAGGAAGAAATAAAACTGCGCAAAGACTGCCGCGATATATTAACCTTTACCATCGACCCAATTGATGCTAAAGATTTTGACGATGCTATTTCTATACGCAAACTAAAAAATGGCAGTTATGAAATAGGTGTGCATATAGCCGATGTGAGCCATTATGTAAAGCCTGGCAGCCTGCTGGACGAGGAAGCCTATAAAAGGGCTACTTCCGTTTATTTGCCCGACAGGGTAAACCCCATGCTACCCGAAAGGATATCCAATGAATTGTGTTCGCTCCGCCCAAATGAAGACAAATGCACTTTCTCTGCCATGTTCCAGTTGAGCGCAAAAGGGGAGGTAAAGCAATATTGGATTGGAAAAACGGTGATACACTCCAACCATCGGTTTACTTACGAAGATGTGCAAACCATTGTAGAAACGAAGGAAGGACCATATAAGGACGAAATTCTATTGCTGAATACAATAGCGCAAGGTTTCAGGAAAGAGCGGTTTAAAAGCGGCGCTATCAACTTCTCGTCAACAGAAGTAAGGTTTAAGCTAGACGAAAAAGGCAAGCCTATTGATATTGTGGTAAAAGAAAGCAAGGAATCGCACCAGTTGGTAGAAGAGTTTATGCTGCTTGCCAATAAAACAGTTACCGAAAGCGTGTTTAAAGCAGAGGAAACAAGCGGCAAACCTATTCCATTCCCTTACCGCATACACGACCAGCCTGATGAAAAAAAGCTATTGCCTTTTATGGAGTATGCCAAAAGGTATGGCCATCAGTTCAATACCTCTACCCCGGAAAAAATAGCCCAGAGCTTCAACCAAATGTTGGCCGATGTAAAAGGAAAGCCGGAACAGCATGTGCTGGAGCAACTAGGCATCCGCACCATGGCGAAGGCGGCTTATACTACTAAGAATATTGGCCACTATGGTCTATCGTTTGAATACTACTGCCATTTTACCTCGCCCATACGCCGCTACCCCGATGTATTGGTACACCGTGTGATAGAAAGCATTTTGGAAGGCAAGCCCATGCACGACAAAAAAATGGAGGAAAAATGCAAGCACACCAGCGAGCGGGAACGTGCCGCCATGGAGTGTGAGCGCAGCGGCAACAAGTACAAGCAAGTGGAATTTATGCGTGCGCACCTTGGCCAGGAGTTTGAGGGCGTGATAAGCGGCGTGGCTGGCTTTGGATTTTTTGTAGAAACGATAGACTACAAGTGCGAAGGCATGGTAAGCATCATAAGCCTAAGCAGCGTGGACGAATTTTTTATGGTGGAAGGCGATTACAGCCTAGCTGGCAAACGTAGCGGCCGCAAGTTTAAAATGGGCGACAAGGTCTGGATAAAAGTAGTAGCCGCCAACTTAGAGAAACGCCAGCTAGACTATGAGTGGGTAAACAAGCCCATTACCATAAAAGAACAGCCCGTTGTGGCGGTAGTTCCGTCAGTCCCGGTGCCTCCTGTACAAAAAAAGCAAGTAAAAAATAAACCAGTAAAATCGGTTGTTGCGGAAGTAGTGCCACCAGTACCAGTAGAAGCCCCTCTTGTAGTTGAAAAGAAGGCAGCAAAAAAGGTAGCTGCTAAGCCTATTGATATTGTTGTGCCACCAGTTGTACCAGTTGAAGAAAAAGTGAAAGCTAAAGTAACAAAGAAAGCTGTGGCAAAACCTAAAACAGCAGAAGTTCCTGTTGTGGAACAAGCGGAAAAGAAGGCTGCAAAAAAGTCGGTGGCTAAGCCTAAGATTGTAGAAGTGCCACCCGTAGTAGAAGCAGTGGAGAAGAAGGTTGTTAAAAAAGCTGTCGGGAAGACGAAGAAAGCATAAACATTACATAAACATCAAAACACACACACACTACCTGCATATTATCCTTGACAGATAATGTGCAGGTAGTTTTTTTGTAGCCTGACAATATAAAAAATCAGCAAACATAAAATGTTGATTGAGAAATTTCGCCATTACCAAGTAATAGCACCAAGCCTTTTTACACAAAAAACCTTCAATAAAACACTCTTTTCTCAGGCATAAAAAAAGATTGTGCATAAAATTCTTCCATTATATATAAAAACTCTCTAATTTTGCTATTAATGTGTATTAATTACACAATAACGATTGAAATAAAAATGGTTGCAAATGCTGTATGGAAAGAAAATCTTTCCTTTGTTTATTCATGCAAAAAGTGTGCAAACAGCTAGTTTGGTCGTTTTAGGCAATTTTTTGAAACTTGCCGCCTTGTGGCTTAGTATTTGAAGAGCATACCTTGCATGTTTTTTATTGTTGGCTACCTCGTTAGGTAGCAATGGGCTAATTCTATCAAATTGTATTAGATGCAGCCAAGATTTTTTTATAATAAAATTATTAAGCATATTTTTTTTTAAATTGTTTGCCATGAAAAATTTTACTCCTTGTTTCCAACTTTGGAAAAATGCTTTAGCCAATATAAATTTAAAAAAAATACCTCACTTGGTATTGGCGTTGTTTTTACTGGGAGGGATGGAAGCCAAGGCGCAATCTTACCGCACTGTCGGCTCATTTACAGGAACTACTGCCGATTTTACAACAAATGAAAAGTACTCTTCTGTCGATAATGTAGATTACTATGTAACCTTCGATGCAAACTATATTTATTTTGGTGCGTTTAGAACAAACAATAATACATGGGGGCAATTTGACCACTTAAATATATATGTTGATGCAGATGCAAAATCTGGTGTTACATCTGGCGGTAGTGGAACTACCACTGGTGTGAACTGGGATGGTAATACGCCAACATTACCCATTCAGGCCGATTATAAAATTGCATTGAGGAGAAATAACAGTGGTGAAAGTTTTTATAGCTCATATAGTGGAAGTTGGTCAACAGGCTCTGCAAATGCAAAAGGCTACAGCCAATATGCAACTTCTACTGCAAATGGAGCTTTAGAAATTAGGGTGCCTTGGACTGATTTGGGAAGCCCTAGTGGTATTTATTTTATTATGTATGCTTCCTATAGCACTGGTTATTATGGTTCTGCACCCAATGGCACTTCTGGTGCAGGCCCTGCAAGCGGTAAATACTTTGGAGGTATTGGTGTGAGTAGCGCAGGATGTTATCCTACCAACACAATAAGCACACCTATTATTGATGCTTATTCTGGTGGGGCTCCTACGAGTGGTCAATTGTACGGAAAAGTAACTTTAACAGGTTCTTCAATTACCTTAACTGGTAACACAACTGTGGCACCGGGCGGTAGTTTGGTTTTGGCATCAGGCGTTACTTTTGGTGTACAAAGTGGCAAAACGTTGAATATGGCATCTGGTAGTTCGCTAACCAATAATAGCGGGTCTACTACTCCTTTTACAAATTTAACTGCTACTCTGAATTTCAATCTTTCTACAAATTATACTACTATTACTGGCTCGGTTTCTTATATTAATGGAAGCAGCACAACTACTGTGCCTTCCACTGTTTCTTTAGCCCTCAATGCTGGGGTTGATTTCGGGGCATCCTCTAATACTACTGTAAATGGTACAGTTACCTTGAACAATGGGGGCTATGTCAGCACCAACCCACCTGTTTATGCCGCTGGTACACTTATTTATGCAAGCGGTACCACTTATACTGCTGGTTCTGAGTGGGTAACCAATGCCAGTTCAGGTGCTGGCGTGCCTAATAATGTGCAAATAGGTGCTTCCGCAACAACCAACAATACGGTGCTTACTTTTGGCAGTTCCAGCGGCTACCGCCAAGTACTTGGAGCTTTAACGATTACAAACTTAACAACTGGTAACGGCTTGATCCTTTCTTCCAGCTCAGGTGGCGACCTTTACCTTGCTGGAAACTTTTCAGCCCCCCAAACAGCAGCATCGGCTTACGGAGGCTTCGCAGGTGGCTTTAATGGAAATGGCAGGGCTGTATTTTTTACAAGCGCAACAAGTGCTATTACAACACAGTCAGTTACTGGGCCTTCCTCTGGAGCTGCATTAACCATACCTTATGTAGTTTTTGGAACAAGTGCTTCTTCAGCTACTGCTGGGCATAGAAACGTTCAATTGGGTGCAGACCTTATTATTTCGGCACCTAATGGCGGCAATGCCGTTATTTTCGACTCTAGCTATTTAAGTTCTACGGCAGTTGGTGATGCAATAATTATTAATGGCAAAACGCTTACTATCGGTACAAGCGGCCAATCTTGCAGTACGACTGCTTTATATAACACGGGCAGAAGCACCATTGGAACAATAAAAGGCAGTTCTACTTCTAACCTAGTGGTTAATGGTAATGGAGGTAGTACATTTAATTTAAATTTGGATAATGGTGGAGGAAGCTCTGGTTTAAATACTTTGACATTAAACCAGCCAATAACCTTGCTTACAAAAGCTACAATATACGGTACTGGTTCAACAGCAGGTATTGTGTTGAATGGTAGCTCTATGCTAACGTTTGCACCCACAGCTGCTAATTTTCTCTACATAACTGGTGATATTAATATTGCTTCATCAGGAAGTATTGATGCAACCTCAGCTAACGCTACAGTTGCGTTTAGTGGTGCAGCAGCCCAAAGCATTCCTGCTGGTACTTTTAATACATCAACTGTAAATAACTTAGCAATCATAGATTCTGTTGGTGGAGCAACTTTGAACCAATCGCTTACTGTAACTGGTAATACACAGGTTGGTACTTCTAATCAAAGTGGTATATTGATTGTTCCCAATGGAGTGGTTTTAAATACTGCTACACTGTCATTAACAAGTAGCAGTGTGGTAGGTCATGTTGGTACGCTAACCATTAATGGCGGCAGTGCCCGTGCTGTTTATGGTGGCTCATCAAATGGTACAGTCGTTTATACAGCTGGAAATTTCAATACTGCAAGTGGCACTACCACGCTTACTGTGAATGGGTATTTAAAAAATTCTGTAAGCTCAACTATAAATCCTATTGCACTCACATTTGGGGCAAACAGCTTATATGAACATGCAACTAATGGTGGAACAATACCTACCCCTACTTCTGGTGTTTGGCCTTCAAACGCTACTGTTTATGTAACAGGCATGAGTTCAACCGCGCCATCTGGATTAACGCAAAACTTTGGCCGCTTTATCTGGAATTGTGCTAGCCAAACAGCAGACGTACAGGCTGGTTCTGGTTTTGGGACGCAAGACTCATTATATATACAAGCTACCAACGTTGCTAGCCCATCAACAGTTAGGAATTTTAGGTTAGGTGTAATCAGCGCAACTACAGCTTATTTATTTGGGAATATTTATGTAGGTAGTGCAAGTGGCAATACTGCCTTGCTTGATTTGAATTATAATGGAACTATAACAACTGATACCGCATCGAAGGTTACATTATTGGCCTCTGGCACTTTGAAAGCCACTGCTTCTAGCTCGCTATTTTTAAAGGGCGATTGGAGCAATGCTGGTACTTTTACATCAACAAACATTCCGGTTACATTTAATGGTACTTCAGTTCAGGCAATTAATGGCACCACTTCTTTTAATGCGTTAACGGTCAATAATGCTGCAGGGGTTAATGCCAATACTGATGTTACCGTTTCTGGTCTATTCACTCAAACAAGTGGTACTTTAACTATTGCAAGTGCTAAAACATTAACAATTGGTGGTACATTATCCTATACAGCTGGTGGCATAGATGCAAGTGCATCAACGGCTACGGTGGCTTTTACCAATAGTGGTGCATTAACATTAAATGCAGGGTTCTTTAATGCTAATGTTTCAAAACTTACTTTGAATGGTGCTGGCGGTGTAACGTTAGGTGCTGCTTTGACTGTTTCAAACACATTGACATTAACAAGTGGAATAATAACTACTACTGCTAGTAATTTATTAACCCTTTCTAATACTGCCAATACAGCAGTAAGTGGAGGTACTACTACTTCATTTGTTAATGGCCCATTAATTTGGAACTTACCTTCTGGTGGTAGTAGTAGTACATACACATTTCCCGTGGGTGCTGCTACGACTTATCTGCCATTGGCATTGGCTGCCCCATCTGGCACAGGTGCTTTGACTGCTACTATTCAAGCTTTTTTAGCTAATTCAGGAGGTTCAGCAAGCGGTACATTGTCTTCTATCAGTACTACAGAATATTGGTCTATCTCAACAACTGGTAGTTTTACAGGAGCTTCTGTTTCTTTAACAAGACAATCTACGATTTCACCACTCAACGTTATTGCTTCTAGTACCACTTCAAATGGTGCTTACATTTCCTTGGGGGGTACACCAGCGGCTTCCTCTGTAACTGGTTCAAACAATACTGGAAGTACAACACCACAATACTTCTTATTTGCACAAGTTTCTACCCCTACAGTTACTTCTGTTACTGCAAACAGCCCTATCACAGGACAAACTGCATTAGGGAATGGTTATTTTGGTCAAACTGTAGCTATTGTGGGGACGAATTTTGCAAGCGATGCTACAGTAAGTTTCAATGGCACTACTGCAGCTTCTCTTACTTATAATAGTGCTACATCTTTAACAGCCACTATTCCTAACGGCTGTACTACTGGCGTAGTTACAGTTACTAACCCAAGCACTACCTTGTCTGCAAATTCAAGCTCTTTTAATATACTTGGATATTTATCTGTTGCATCAACTGATTGGAATACAACCACCACATGGGCGGGAAGTGTTGTACCTGCTTTGAATTCAACAGTTACTATCAATACGTCAGTAACATTAACTGGAAATGTAACAAATGCACCCACAAGCATTACCATTAACAGTACTAAGAGCTTAATATTAAGTTCAACAGGTACAATAACTGCTACTACTGTTGTAAATAATGGCACATTCACACTTAATGCAAGCGGAGCTACTTTAAACATTGCAGCTGGTGGCACATTTACCAATAATGGTACTTCAACAAGTACAAACGGTACTGTAAACTTTGCTGGCGCAGGCACGGTAAATGGCTCTTCAAATACTACTTTTTATAACTTTACTATCAATACAGGCATTGTAGCTTTAAGTACTGTTCCTACTATCAATGGTACTTTCACTATCAATGGGGGCAATATAACAGCATCGCCCATTTATGGAGCCTCTTCCACGCTTACTTATGCCGTTTCTTATGGTCGTTATTTAGAATGGAATGCAACAGGATCTGGTACAATAGGTACAACCCAAGGATATCCAAATAATGTAACGGTTACTGCTGGTACATTAGATATACCTAATGGTACAAATAATGTGGCTAGGGCAATGAATGGAACGTTTACTATTGCTAGTGGAGCAACTGCAACGATGAGTGCTATGACAAACGCATTATCTATTGCGGCACTATCCAATACAGGTACTTTAACGCTTTCCACTGTATCAGGTGGCGACTTGAACGTAACAGGTGCTTTGGGTAATACTGGCACTTTCACACCTAATCTTCGTTTGGTAACTTTCAATGGCAGCTCAGCCCAAACCATTACGGGTACAACTACTTTTGATTATGTTACATTAAACAATAGTGCAGGACTTACTTTAGGCACTAGCACCAATGCCACTATAAACAAAACACTCACCCTTACTGCTGGAACATTTACTGTTGCGGCAAACACTTTAACCATTGCAAGTACCCTATCAGTAAGTAGCGGTAATATTGATGCTTCAAATAGCAGTGCAACTGTTGTATTTAATGGTTCGGCTGCCCAATCTATCCCCAATAATACATTTACAAGCACAGTGAAAAACCTTACCATCAGTAATACCAATAGTTCAACTGGGGCTACATTAAACCAAAATATTACTGTAAATGGCACGTTATTGGTGAGCAGTGGTGGATATTTTACCATTCCTAATGCTATTACTTTATCTTCGTCTAGCACTGTAACAGTTACGGGTACAATGACTGTTGCTGGTACTGGTTTATCATCTGCGGCAACTATTGGCGGGGTAAATAATGGTACTGTTTTGCTTTCAGGTTCTGGTGTACCTACAATCAATGGTACTTTAGCTATGAATGGTTATTGGCAGCATGGTACATCGGCTGTATTTACCTTGGGTGTTTCTCCCACAATGACTTTTGGTGCTAATAGCGTATATGAAATTACTAATATTAATTACACATCATTGCCATTTGTTACAGCTACAAACCCGCTTTGGAACAGTAATTCAAATATTATTGTTACCAATATGAGTAATGCCAATCCTTTGATTGCAACAACATCTTCTGGAACAATTTTAGGCAATGTAACTTATCAAAGTACTAGGACACTGGTATATCTTGCAGACGCTAATACCAATGGTTTTAAAGCTACCGTTGCTGGTAACATTACGTTCAACAATCCTACCATTACTACTAGGTCATTTATTTTTGGAGACCCTGGGGTTGGTGGTGCTACAAATATTAATGATACCATCAATATTGGAGGCGACTTTACTGCTACTTCTTGGACAGGCCTGTTAAACAACTCCAGTGGTAGAACCTTTACAGGTTGCAATTACGTTTTTAATTTTGCTGGGAATTTCATTGCCCCAGGAAGTGTTTCAGGAACTTCTGGAAATGGTTTACAATCAGGGGCATTAACCGCTGGTCAAAACACTATCAATTTTACTGGAACAGGCAAATATCTGAATTACAATTTGAATTTAGCCAATGCAGCTACAAATATTACCGGTTCATACAGTTTATACAATGTTTGGAATGTAACTTCAACAAATGTTACTGGCTCTTTAACTTGTTATGATAACACCCTTGCTCCTTTTGCAGTAACCAATGGCACATTTACGCTTGCAGATGGTGCAACCATCAAAACAAATAGTGCAACAGGTTTAAATGGTTCCATTACTACCGGTAGTACTAGAACTTGGGGCATTGCCACTTATCAATTTGATGCACCTGCTAGTGCTGCAGCAACTATTACGGGTAGTTACTTACCTACCACCGCTATTGCCAACTTAATTATCAACAATACTTCGGGCGTAGCATTAACCAATAGTTCATCTACAGTAAACACTGCATTAACACTTATCTCAGGTGCTTTAAGTTTAAATGCTAAAACCATCAATATAGCATCTAGTGGTGTTTTAAACAATAGTGGAGGTAGTATTGCAACTACTAATACAAACGGTTCTGACGGGGGTACTATATCATTTTTAGGTACAGGAACTGTAAATGGAAGTGCTCTCACATTCTATAACCTTTCCGTTGCAGGTGGCACTACTTTATTAAACGCCTCTCCAACCATCAATGGCGTATTTACCATTAATACCAATGGATTTATAAGTACCAATTCACCTTATTATGGCACTTCATCAACCTTGTTTTATAACCAAGCAGGTGCTTATAATCGTTCTATAGAATGGCTGCCAAATACCACAAGCAGTTCAGCCGCTGGTTACCCCAACAATGTAACTATCGGCAGCAGTACGCAAGCAGGAGCATTTAATTTGAGGAACGTTACTAATAACCTGCAAATGGGTGGCAACTTAACCATTGGTGCATCTTCTGGCTCTGCCAGTTCCTTAACGATGGATGAAGCCACCACCCCAAGAGCATTAACGGTGGTAGGAAATGTAGTTATCAATGCAACTGGCACGTTAACGCTTGGTAACCTTGTTAGCGGCAATGCTGGTGACCTTTATGTGAAAGGCAACTTTACCCGTTCCGGCACATTTGTGCCTAATAGTAGAGCTGTGTTTTTTACTGGCTCATCAGCTCAAACAATTACAGGTGCAACCACATTCGATTATTTAATTATCAATAATACTTCTGGTGGCGTTTCCTTGGCTGCAAGCAGTGCTTGTGCGGTTAATCAAACCCTTACATTGACCAGTGGCTTATTAAGCACGGCCAATTCAAACCTTACTATTGCCAGCACTGGCAATGTATCTGGTGGCAGCACCACGAGTTATATAGATGGTCCATTGTTAGAAACATTGGCTGGTAGTTTAACTTCGTCTGGAACATACTCTTTCCCAGTAGGTAATAGTGGTACTTATTTGCCGCTCACTTTGTTAAATGTTACTACTGGAGCAACTGGGCCAACTATTACCGTTACTGCAACTAATAGTGGTTCAGGCGGTACGGCGGATGGTACTGGAGTCTCATCTATTAGTGGTACTGAATATTGGAAAATCGCTACTTCCGCATCTGGCACTTATTCAGGCGGCACGGTAAATATTACTCGCCAAACTGCACTGGGTTCGTTCAATATGATTGCTAAGTCCACCACGTTATCGGGTACTTATAGTGCTATTGGCGGCACAACAAGCGGCACTACTATCACTGGTATTGCTACCCCTGGCACAGGCAGCATTGCAACAAATAGTTCTATTTATTTGGCAATGGCAGTTGCAGTAGGCGGCACACCAACCATAACTTCAGTTACGGCAAATTCGCCTATCACGGGGCAAACAGCCTTAGGCAATGGCTATTTTGGCCAATCTGTTGCCATTGTGGGTTCAGGTTTTGTAAGTGGGGCCACTGTTAGCTTCAATGGTATTGCATCTCCTTCTGTTACTTTTAATAGTTCTACTTCTTTAACGGCAACTATTCCCGCTTTAAGTACTGCAGGTGTGGTTACAGTTACTAATCCAAATACTTATTCTGGCAATTCATCTTCTTTCAATCAATTGGGATATGTAACCACGGCAGATGGCATATGGAATGGATCAAATACCGCCATTTGGCTAGGTGGTGCAGTGCCTGCAACGGGTTATCCCATTACATTGGTTAATGCCATCACTTTGGGGAATACAATTAGCAATTCACCAGCAGGTATTACTATTGCAAGTGGAGCAAGTTTGACTCAATCTAATGGTTCAGTAACTTCAACTGGGGCTGTGTTGAATAATGGAACATGGTCTTTATCTAATGGTACATTTACTACAGGTAATGGTGTTGCAGTAACAAATGCAGGTTCATTAACAATATCTGGTGGGACATTTACTACGGGCACTTCTGTAGTATTTACAAACTCAGGAACTTGGTCAATGACAAATGGTACGATAAACATTGGTGCTAGTGGCACATTGACAAATAATAGCACAGCATCCTTAACAGGTGGTACTATCAGTTTTACTGGTGCAGCAACTGTAAATGGTTCTACTGCATTGACTTTTAATAATATTAATATAAATACAGGTACTGTTGCGCTCTCTACTGTACCTACCATCAATGGCACATTTACCATTAATGGTGGTAACGTAAGTGCAGCACCTATTTATACGGCTTCTTCTACGCTTTCTTATGCTACTTCCTACAGTCGTTTTAACGAGTGGTCAGCAACTGGTGTGGGAACAATAGGAACTACTGCTGGTTATCCAAACAATGTAACCATTGCTGGCACTGCTACCACGGTTGATGTATCAAATAGTAGCAACACCGCTAGGGCATTGAATGGTGCTTTGACCATTAATAGTGGCAATACCCTAACCATGTCTGCCATGACTGGTTTATTAACTGCCTCAAGGGTTTCGATAGCTGGTACATTAACACTTTCCTCAGCAAATGGTGGTGACTTAGCTGTAACAGGAACTAGTTCTGGAACTGGTGCTGCATTTTATTTGAATGGAGGTACTTTCACACCTAATGGCAGAGCTTTATTTTTGTCTGCCACAGCAGGTACTACGCAGTATATTGGTAATGCAACTGCTACGGTAATTACTATTCCTTATTTAGTATTTTCAAATGCTTCAAACCTAATATTAAATAGCGATGTGTCTTTTACTGCACCTAGTGGTGGAAGTGCCATTTCGTTTCCTTCGGGCGGAGGTACTCTTAGCAACTTTATAAATATCAATGGCTATAACATGGTGGTTGGTACTGCTTCGCAAACAGCAAATGTATCTGGTACTTTGTATGTAAAAGGCGGTGGCACTGGAACATCTTCTACGCTTAGCATCAATGGAGCTTCTGGAACAATTTCATTAAATGTTGATGGTGGTGGTGGAAATTCATTCTTAAATACATTAACCATTAATCATCCTGGTGTTACACTAGTGAATAATAGTAATACTTATGTACAAAATTCCTTGGTGCTAACTTCTGGCACACTGAATATTGCCCCATCAAGTGGTACTGTTAATTTTCAAATTGGAGGCACTGTTTCTCGTACATCTGGCAATATTAATGCATCTACTTCTGCTGCAATAGTTACTTTCAATGGAACATCTGCTCAAACATTCCCTAGTTCTACTTTTTCAGGGTCAATTTATAAGTTGGTTATTAATAACACAGCTAGTACCAACCCTGGAATAACTATTCCCGCTGACTTAACTATTTCTAATAACCTAACGCTTACAGCTGGCTTAATAAGCACTGGGGCAAATACGGTTATCATGAGTTCAGGTGCATCTATTTCTACTCCTTCAGCTAGTTCTTATATTGATGGCAAGTTAAAACAGACTTATACTTCTGCTTCCGCAAAAACATTCCCTGTAGGTAAAGGTGGCAATTATCGCCCTGTGGTGTTTACTTACACGGCCAATCCAACCAATAAGGATGTAACAATAGAGCAGTTTGAATCTGGCAACCCACTTACAATTCCTTCCACGGCCAGCACTGCAAGGCTTGGCAATAGGTTTTGGAACATTGCTCAATCTGCTACTGGTACTAACTATACTGTTGGATTAAACAATGGTGGTTTCACGCCAACAGGCACAGTGAGTATGCTTAGAAGAGAAGGTACTGGTTCAACTACTTCTAATGCGGTTTCTTTCAGTACGCCAACTTATACAAACAGTACCAGTTTCTCTACTACCAATACCTCAAATGATGTGGCTTTGGTTGAGTCTGCCATACCACTTACTGTTACAGGTGTTATAGCTTCTAATAAATCCTATACAGGTACTAACACTGCCACGCTTGATGTATCAAGCGCTGCATTAAGCGGTGTGCAAAGCCCAGATGTGGTAACATTAAGTACAGGTAGCGCAACAGGCACTTTTGCAAGTGTAAGCGTGGGTACAGGTATCACGGTAAATACTGCTGGCTTCACTATTTCTGGTGCAAATGCTAATGCCTATACCTTAACCCAGCCTTCTACAACAGCAAACATTACCACTGCTTCCTTAACCATTACTGCCAATGCTGTAAATAAAACCTATGGCACTACGATTACGGGTGGCAGCGGCTCCACAGCATTCACGCCAAGTGGACTGCAAAATAGCGAGACTGTTGGTTCGGTTACTATTGCTTATGGTTCTGGTGCTGCGGCAACAGACGCTATTGCTACCTACACAGGTAGCGTAACGCCATCTGCAGCTACTGGCGGCACATTTACTGCCAGCAATTATAGCATTTCGTATGCGGCTGGAAACTTGAATGTGATAGCTGGTGCTGCTGGAAACTGGGTGGGTCTTACAAGTACAGATTTTAGCACGGCATCTAACTGGGCGGACAATGCACTGCCTACAAGCAGTACCAATATTGTAATACCAACAGGTACTACCTATTTGCCAGTATTGTCAGCAGATGCCACAATAGCCAATTTAAGCATTGCTAGCGCAAAAACAATAGGCCTAGGGGGTAATACCCTTACCATCAATGGAGCAGTATCGGGTACAGGTACCATTACAGGTTCTGCTACATCCAGCTTAGTAATAGGTGGCACGGCAGGCACTATCAGCTTCACCGGCGGTGCAAAAACATTGAAAAACTTTACGATTAACAGTAGTTCAAGCGTTACGCTAGGCGATACATTAAACATTACAGCTGGCTCCACCCCTGGCACGGTAACAGTGGGCAGCGGTTCCACATTATCTAGTGGCGGCTACCTGATATTGAAATCGGATATCAACGGCACGGCAAGGGTAGCGGCAAGTGCAGGCACTATTAGTGGCAACGTAACCGTGGAAAGATACATTACTGCAAAATCTGTCCGCAGGTACGGCATACTTGGCAGCCCAGTGAGGGGTTCCACCATCCGCAATGGCTGGCAGCAGCAGGTGTATATTACTGGGGCTGGCACTGGCGGCACGGTGTGTGGCAGCACAACTGGCAATGGCGGTACAACCGACAAATACAACAGCAATGGCTTTGATAAAACCCAAGCCGCAACCCCAAGCATGTACACCTACTCGGTAAATGGGTCAGGCACTCCATCATGGACATCGGTAGCAAATACTACCTCTATCAATACGGTACCCGGCACTGGCTACCTCATCAGCATCCGAGGCGATAGAAATGCTGGGGCAAGCTGCGCAGACCAGTTGAACACCACTACGCCTACAGCACCGGCAACGGTAACGCTGAGTGCAACAGGCACTTTGGGCCAAGGGGACACAACAGTTAATTTGAACGACCCTTCCAAGCATTTATATACGTTGTTAGGCAACCCTTACCCAAGCCAAATAAGCTTCACTGCTCTGCAAGGAAGCAACAGCAGCAATATTACTTGGAACATGTGGACGCTTACACCAAGCAAAACCACTTATACAACCTATTCAAATGGCACAATAGCCAATGGGGCTACAGGATATGATAATACTTATGGCGATTTTATAGGCAGTGGGCAGGCTTTCTTCGTGGAGGCAAAAACAACTGGCAGCGGCACGGTAACCTTTCAAGAAAGCCATAAAATAGGAAATGCCCTTCCTAATACCCAGTACTATGGCACAGCCAATAGTAAAATAATAAGGGTCGGCTTGAAATCGGCATCAAGCGACCCGATTGACGAAGCTGTATTGCGGTTCAATAATTATGGTTCTAAGTCATACAGCCCAGACTGGGATGCTGCAACGATGGGCAGTGCTAGCCAGTCAATAGCAGCATTGAAAGGCAGCACGAGATATGCCATAGCCACTTTCCCAGATAATATTGCAGACACCACGGCTTTAAGCGTAAACGGTACCACAGGTACTTTCCACCTGTCTATAACAGGGGTTGAAACATTGGATAGCACACAGACAATCACTTTGCGCGACAAGTTCCTGTCCACCAGCCAAGACTTGAGGGCAAACCCTGTGTATGCCTTTAATGTAACAAGTGATACAGCAAGCAAAGGCAACAACCGTTTCGACATTGTGTTTGGCATGAGCAGCGGAACGCTGCCTGTAAACTTCACTAGCATTACTGCAACGGAAAATGGGGGAGGGGTAGCCGTGAAATGGAAAGTGGCACAGGAAACCAACATTGCCGCCTATAGCGTTGAAAGGAGTGTTGACGGGGTTAGTTTTGCCCCTATCGCTACTATAAAAACAACAGGCAGTAATAGCTATTCAATACAAGACAACCAATTGCCAACAGCTAGTGCCTTGTACTACCGCATCAAGGCAGTAGAGCAAAGCGGCACAGGCAAGTACAGCGGCGTGGCCAAAGTAACCCTAGCTGCTGCCCGTGCATCTATGGTTATTTACCCTAACCCGGTAAAAACCCAGTTGAACCTGAGCCTAAGCCATGCAAGCAGCAACGGTAGCTATACGGTGAGGGTAGTAACAGTGGCTGGCATAGAAGTGTTGAGGCAAGCAGTGCAAATGAGTGGCACAGGCATCAGCATCAATGCAAGCACATTAGCAAGCGGTGTATATATGGCAGAACTTACCAATGCCAATGGCGACAAATGGATGGAGAAATTTGTAAAAGAATAGGATTTTAAGTGTTAGGATAGGGAGAAAGGTAGCGGCTACTTGCCAAAGCAAGTAGCCGCTTTTTGTTGCAACAAGCAATAACATAAGGCTACGAGGCTAGAAGCCTCGTAGAGTAGGGCGAGGGATTATCTATTAAAAGTGTCAACTTTTTTAGAACGAGGCAACTTGTAATATTTTTTTTGTAATAAAAATAATTATCACAAAATGATTATTGCAACTTTGTAATAATTGTTTTGTGATAATTTAAATTATTGCAGAAAATTTATTACAAGCATTGTTGTTTTTCAAAAAAGTTGATATGAAGGTGGCGAAAACCAATGACAATGGCGACAAATGGATGGAGAAATTTGTAAACGAATAAGATTCGTTAAGTGATAAGGTAGCGGCTATTTACTTTGGCAAATGGCCCCTTTTTTTGCTATAATTTGGCAGCTTTCTGGAAGTTGGTAAATCTTTAGCATATGGCTTTTCCCGCGCGGGCAGCCATTTTTTGTTGCTCCAAGCAACAGCATAAGCCTACGAGGCTATAAGCCCCGTAGAGCAGGATAATGCAAATCATTTAATCAGTGGTATATTTTGCCTATATTTTAGCATCAAATTAAAAAGCCCAAACAAGTTCATAGTATATATTTGCCGCCGATGAAAAGGTTAGTAGCTCCAGCAGTATTTATTCTTTCTTTTTTGCTTGCCAATGCCGCACAGGCACAGGATACCTTGCCAAAATTTAATGTCAGGGACGTGAATAGTACAAAGTTGCTCATAACATGGATAAACCCTTATGAGTACAACTGTATTCAACTGGCAGTGCAGCGTTCTTTCGACAGTACCCATTTTTTCTCCACTATATATTCTGCCCAGTCGCCAGAACTGCCTCAAAATGGGGTTCTGGATGCCCGTATGCCTAAGGGTGTGAAGGTATATTACCGAATATTTTATGTACTGGATGGAGGGCAATATTTTTTTACAAAATCAGTAGGCATAGCATCTAATTATATCAGTTTACAAAATACTGTAGGAGGGGGGCTGGCACAATCGCCTAAGAAAAATAGCCAGCGGGAGATAGGTGCAACAATAGCGGCTGAGAATGCCAATGCCCAAAATCCACTGGAGAAAAAATGGATAACAATTTATAAAGGCAATAGGAGCGATATATATGAGAAAGTGGGCTATAACGATTTTAAACGGTTCAGGGATTCTATTATTAGCTATACAAAAGATACGCTGTACAGTGCAAACGAATACGAGGTTATTATTAAGCCATACATACCCAGACCAACATGGAAGCCTTCTTTATATGTATTTACTGGCAGCGATAATTTTGTAAGCCTGCACTTGCCACTTTCAAAAATTCACAAATATCGCATTGTCTTTTATGAAGAAGACGGCACCGAAATTTTCCAAATAAAACAATTGAAAGAGCCAGACCTTGAGCTAGACAATACTAATTTTGTGCACGCAGGGTGGTTTTATTTTGATTTGTTTGAAGACGAAAAATTGAAAGAACACGGCAAGTTCCAGATACTGTTGCCATTTTAATAATTTGTTTTAATACATCACACCCAAACCCCTACCTCGGCAGCACCTCATACAATTTCATACCCAGTTCCCTGCCACGCAGGTCGGCGGCAATTACTTTGCCGCTTGTATCTAGCAATACATTAAAAGGCAGGGCGGTTACTTGGTATTTTTTTACCACCGGGCTTTCCCATAGTTTGCCATCGGTTAGTTGCCTCCATGCTAAATTGTCATTGTCTATGGCTCGCTTCCAAGCACGGCGTGTGCTATCCAGCGATATGCCCAATATGGTAAAATTCCTGCCTTTGAACTTGTGGTAGGCTTTTACATGGTTGGCATTTTCGTCCCGGCAGGGCTTGCACCAACTAGCCCAGAAATCGAGCAGCACATATTTGCCCCTTAGGCTGTCTAGGTGGTAAGGGTTCCAGCCTGTATCGGGCAAGGAAAAGGTTGGGGCTAGTTTGTTCAGCAAAAAATATGGATGTTCCTGCTTTAACTGTTCTTTAATAATCCTGTCCAAAAAGGCAATAGAATTATTGTTCTTATATTCTTCCTTTGCTTCACTGGTTAATTTATGGATGGTTTCCTTGTCCATAGTGGCGAACGACTTTGCCAAAAAATAAGAAAGCAGGGCAGGGTTCTGTGTTTCCCTGATATTATTAATAATCAGTTTATTCACTTCTGCCAAGGCCTTGTCCTTTGCCTTTTTGTAAATGGACAAGATGCTGTCTGATACTTCTTTTTGCTGCATGGTGTCGTACAGGTTTATTTTATCAAGCAGCTTTGCGTAGCCACTGCTATAACTATCTAAAAACGCATGTAGCTGCTTGCTGGCAGGCGATCCATCCACGGTGTAGGCTTTATAATGGTCTAGGTCAACATTTAGGGTAATGGTTTGTGCATCGTTTACTAGGTAAACATCTGTGCTGTCTAAACTTAAAACATACAGGCTTTGCTCCAGCGGCATGTAGGTGCGCATTGAGAAACTGCCGTCGAGGTTTAGCAGGGCAGTATCTACAATTACAGGGTTTTGGTTGCCAATGGCCAACTGCTTCAGTACTAGCTTTTTGCCTTTTGCATGTAGTATGGTCCCCTTTACTTCAAAGTAGCTGCGCTTGCCTTTGCAGGCTGCTAGGGAAATGATTAATATAAATACAATGTGCAGTTTCCGCATTTTATTTTAAATAAAAGTTTTAATCAGGTGCAAGTTTGGTTAATCTGCCACGAAGGCACGAAGACATAAAGAGGCACAAAGTTTAAAGAGAAGAAAAAAAAAATTATGTTGTCAATGCCTTTTTCTTCGTGTTTTTGTGCCCTTGTCGCTAAAAAAAACGAGGTTAATAACTATTGTTTTCTTTCTTTTTGCTTGCTTAAATTTATGTGAGCTATGTACCTATGTGGTGAAATAAGCCTTAGCCGTAATAGATAATATTATGTGTTTCTGGGGCAGGGCCTACACATTTATTCCCCTTTAGGGGGCTAAGGGCGCTAATTCAATTTTTGCTGCAACAATTCAGTAACCACTTTGGGGTCTGCCTTGCCCTTGCTTAGTTTTTTTACTTCGCCCACAAACAAACCAATAAGCCCTTTTTTGCCTTTCTTGTATTCTGCTGCCTTGTCGGGCATTTTAGCAATTGCTTCATCTACCCATGCTTCCAGTTCGTTGCTGTTGCTCACTTGCAGCAGGTTTAGTTCTTCTGCTACTTGCATAGGCTGCTTATCGCCTTGCAGCAATACTGGGAATATTTTAGTGGCTGCTACAGAGAAGTTTACTTTGCCATCGTCTATCAATTGTATCAAAGCCGCCAGCGTGGTGGCTGACAGTTTCAATTGACCAATAGCAAGGCCACTATCATTCAAATATTGTTTTATGGGGCCAGTAATCCAGTTTACAATGGCTTTGTAGTGCTTGCTTTCTTTTGCTGTTTCATTAAAATAATCTGCCGTGGCTTTTTCATCGCAAAGCTGTGCCGCATCATAGGCACTCAGCCCAAAGTCCTGCTGGTAAGTAGCAGACAATTGGTTGGGCAAGGTTGGCAGCCCTGCTTTTATTGTATTGATAAATTCATCTGTTAAATGGAAAGGTGCCAAATCGGGGCAGGCAAAATAGCGGTAATCATTTGCTTCCTCCTTGTCCCTCATGGAGAAGGTAGTATCGTTGTCGGCATTAAAGCTGCGTGTTTGCTGCGTGATGGTGCCGCCTTTTTCTACAATGGCTATCATGCGTTCCACCTCATAGTCAATCGCTTTTTTTACGTTGCGTATGCTGTTCAGGTTTTTTACTTCTACTTTAGTACCTAGTTTCTTTTCGCCTTTCAGGCGGATAGACACGTTTGCATCGCATCTTAGGCTGCCTTCTTCCATGTTGCCATCGCAAACGCCAATCCATTGTACTAGCTTGCGTATCTCGGTTACATATTGGTAGGCTTCCTCGCTGCTGTGCAAGCAAGGCTCAGTTACTATTTCTATCAAAGGCACGCCCGCACGGTTCAGGTCTATACAAGTATAGGCTTCTTCCCAATCGTGTATGCTTTTGCCAGCATCTTCTTCCAAGTGTATCCTGTTTAGCTCAATGTCCCTTGTGCCTTCGCTGGTGGTAATGGTTACCCAGCCGCCTTTGCAAATAGGGGTTGTGTGCTGCGATGTTTGGTAGCCCTTGGGCAAATCAGGGTAAAAATAATTTTTTCGGGCAAAATAGTTGTCTTTCTCTATCTCGCACCTGCAGGCAATGCCCATTTTAATGGCATATTCCACGGCTTTTTTATTGGTCTTTGGCAGCGTGCCGGGGTGCCCCATGGTAATGGCGCTGATATGTGTGTTGGGCGTGCCGCCAAAAGCAGCGCTGTCGCCACAAAACAATTTGCTTTCTGTTTGCAACTGGGCGTGTACCTCCAGCCCTATCACCACTTCGTATTTACCGCTTATGCCCATCGTGAAAATAATTAGCTAAAAATGAGGCGCAAAAGTATTGTTTATTGTGGCTACTTGCAAGGGATATATTGCCACAAAGGCTCTGAGGCTCAAAGCAGCACTAAGAAAAACAAGATAGGATTATATGTTTTCCCTTTCTTATTTCGCTTAAAACTTTGCACTTCTTTGTGTCTTCGTTCCTTCCTGTCTTGTCCTGAAATAGGTTGATTATTTTTATAAAAATTGTGTGTTTAAATGTGGATGCCGCTATTGGAAATGCAATTGATTTTTTTTACAATAAGCAACCAATATAGCAGTTTAACAAGAATTTTACCTACTATCATAAGTGTATAGTGTGTAACGGGCAAACGTCTTTATATTGCTTTTTTATCGATTAAATGGCCGTTTACTTCACCCCATATTCAATACGGATAGTAATAGTTGCTTTTTTATTAATGGATGAAGTATTGAAAGTGCCGCCTTCTGAATAAGCCTCATTACTGTTTTGCCCAGTTATTTGGAAAACTCCCATGGCAGCACTCCTGATTTTTCCTAGTGAACTTCCTGAATTTTCTGCTATGGTTTCTGCCCTTTTTTTTGCATCGGCACTTGCCTTTGCCAATAAATCAATTTTCAGGTCAGATAGCTTTGTGTAATAGTAAGAAGGCTCGTAAGAATTTATTTCTATGCCATTTTCTACCAGTTGCGTTACCTCCCTCGAAACTTTTTCAATTTTGTCAATCTGCTGCGATTCCACGCTAACATCCTCGCTCAACTTATAGCCAGTAAACGTGGGGTTTATCTTGTTGCCCTTTGCATCAAAATTGTCAGAAAATTCCTTTGTGATGGTAATAGATGAAAAAGCAGTTTCCGAAGGGGTTACGTTTTTGGTTTTTAAATAAGCCCTTATCTCGTCTTCATCTTTTTTGATGAGGGTATAGGCGTCTTTCAACAATAGGGTTTTCCTTTCAAAACTTGCTTTCCACACAATCAAGTCGCTTGTAAAATTCTTCTCTGCAATGCCTGTAACGCTAATAATTTCGCTCGATTTAAATTTATATTTATAGGCATTGGCAAATAATATAGATGCAATTACAATTGCAAGCCCAATAATGAGGTTAGGGAAGGAACTTTTCATTTTATCAATCATTTAAGTTATAAAGATAGTAGGTTTAAAAATCTAATGTATAAATTGATAAAAAACAATATTTTCACGCCAAGCATTAAAAAAACAGGCAGGCTGCTGCACAAAACCTCACTATGTATTTCTTGTTATTTTTGTTGGTTGGCATACCGAAACTAACCTATTCAGTACCCCGAGCTGAAAAAAATAAACACTTTGCAAATAGCCAAAACAGAAAGCCTGCCTCTATTGGTGATGCAAAGCAACATATCTATTTAACCTTTGACGATGGGCCACAAAATGGCACGGCGGTTTGCATGGAACTTTGTAAAAAATGGCATGTAAAAGCTACTTTTTTTATGGTGGCCAACCATGCAAATAGCCCGAAAATGAGGGCAATTGTGCAAAAAATAAAAGCCTGCTATCCTGCTTTGCTTGTGGCCAACCACAGTACAGACCATGCTGGCTGCCGATATGTGCATTTTTATAAAAACCCTGTGGCGGCCGCGGCAGATTTTAATGAAGCACAACAAGCACTTTCTGTGCCATATAAAATAATAAGGCTGCCAGGCAATAGTGCATGGGCTTGTAACAATTGGGTAAAAGCATCTGCCTTAGTAAAGCCATTGTGTAATATATTAGTAAATTTTGGTTACAATGTAGTAGGATGGGATGTGGAGTGGCGGTTTAACCATGCAAACAGTTACCCTATACAACAGCCTGCGGCAATGGCACATGAAATAGAAAATGCCTTGGATGCAAACCATGTACACACCAGCAAGCACATTGTACTATTAGCTCATGACAGGATGTTTAGGAAGCAGCGATTTGCCGATAGCCTTGAAAAATTGATTGCTATTTTGAAAAAAGACCCTCGCAATGTTTTTGAAACAATAGACCAATACCCTGGTTTAAAACTAGAAAAGCCTATTAAGGGGTAGGTGGTGTTAATTCGATATTTTTATAAATATCTTCCATGGATAGGCTTATGCCCTCGGCCAATTCTATCTTAGTATCCATGCCTTGGTAGTGTGCGTAAGTGAATAAAGGCGTTTCTTTTTGCCTGCTATATACTTCTATCGTTGGGTATTTTTGCGATACCAATAAATAATATTTTAGGGATGCTGTGCGTATATAACGTTGCAGCTTTACTACATGGTCGTATTCGCTAGTAGTCTCAGAAAGCACTTCTACAATAATTGTTGGGTGGCAGATAAACTGGCTTGCTTTCAAATCTTCTTCATTACAACTCACCATTACATCTGGGTACATGTAATAATTATTTTCTTCCAGTTGCAACTTCACATTTTCCTGAAAAACATAGCAGCCTTTCGGTTCAAAAAGCTGGCGCAATGCATCGGATACATTTCTTGCTACACGAAAATGGTTGATAGAACCACCCGCCATTGCAAAAACCTCCCCATTGAAAAATTCATAACGGATGCCATCTGCTTCTTCCAAAGCAAGATATTCCTCAAACGTATAGACTTTCTTTTCCTTAATTGATGTTTCCATAAATTAATTATTTAAACACGAATTACACGAAATTCCTAATTTATAATTCCTAATTCCTAATTACCGCCTGCTTGCTATCAGCAAATTCAAATCGGTATATTTCAGGTCAAATTTCTGGCTGATATAGAAATCTGTCAAAGCCCCTTTAAACAGGTAAATGCCCTCGCGTAGGTTAATGTTGTGCCAAACCATTTCTTCCAGCCCTCCCTCATCGCTAATGGTTAGCAATAAAGGCATCAATACATTGCTAATGGCCTGGCTGGCAGTGCGGGCAAAGCCACTGGGTATATTGGGTACGCAATAGTGTATCACATTGTGCAAAACAAAAGTGGGGTTTTCGTGGCTGGTTAGGCGGCTTGTTTCAAAACAGCCGCCTCGGTCTATGGCCACGTCTAGTATAATGCTGCCTGGCCGCATGGCTGCCACCATTTCTTCTGTAACCACTACCGGTGCCCTGCCATATTCGTTGCTCAATGCGCCAATAGCTACTTCGCAGGTTTTTAATTGCTTGGCCAAAATGCGTGGTTCCAGCACACTTGTCCATACTCGTTGGCTAAGGTTGTTCTGCAGTTCTTTTAGGCGGTAGATATTATTGTCGAATACTTTTACCGATGCCCCCAATGCAAGCGCATTTCGGGTGGCGGTTTCGCCCACGATGCCTGCCCCTACTATTACTACTTTGGTGGGTGGTATGCCGCTAATACTGCCCAGCAGGACGCCTTTGCCCTTATTGAAGCTACTTAGGTATTGCCCAGCAATCAACATCAAGGCACTACCTGCTATCTCGCTCATGCTTCGCACTATTGGGTAGCTGCCATTATCGTCTTTTAAGTTTTCAAAACTTAGTGCGGTTATCTTTTTTTCCATCATCTTGGCAATGATGATTTCTTTTAAAGCAGAATGGTGCACGGGGGAGATAATGGTTTGGTTCATTTGCAGCAAATCCATGTCTTCCTCCACCACTGGTGCGCTTTTCAGCAGCATAGGGGCTTTGTAAACTGTTGCTTTGTCATAAACAATCGTTGCCCCAGCTTCTGCATAGTCTTTGTCGTTGTAGTGGCTGCCCATGCCTGCATGGTGTTCTACCATTACGGTGTGACCATTGCTTACAAGCACCCCTACCGCTTCTGGCGAAAGGGAGATACGGTTTTCCTGGAAAGCAAATTCCTTGGGTATGCCAATTTCTAGTTTGGCACCCTGCGGCTTAATGTCCAGTGTTTCTTCCAAGGTTTCATAATTGAAAGAAGTAGAAATAATTGGTTTGCTTGTTGCCATTGAGTTTATTGATTGCAATTTTACGAACAGTAATCAGGGATAAAATTACCGCATTCGTAGTGTTCCCTGAATATAATTATTAAAAATGGTGCAAATACACTTTTTAGCTATCCACTAAGGCACAAAAACACTAAGAGCCACAAAGCATTTTGCTATGTTTCTCTCTTTATTTTCTTTCTTATTTTCATAGTGCTACTTTGAGCCTTCGTGCCTTTGTGGCGAAAAAACTTTAGTATGCAAATGGCGTTCCATTTGGTCGCCTAGGTCAATATATACATGGAATGTATGGCCATCCTCAAATAAACCTGGGGCTTTTTCGGGCCATTCTATCAGGCACAAGCCCGCATTGGCAATGGCATCATCCACGCCAGCAGCAATGGCTTCCTCCTCGTGTTTCAATCGGTAAAGGTCTATATGGTAAACAGTTCCAGCAAAAGGGCTTTGGTATTCGTTAATAATGGCATAAGTAGGGCTGCTTACAACATCCTGCACTTGCAGCAAACTACATAAAGCATGTATAAAAGTGGTTTTGCCACTACCCATTGCTGCATGGAAAGCCCATAATTTATAAGGTTTCCCTTCTTCCCAGACCTGTTTGGCTACTGTATCAATTTCTGGCAGTGTATAGGTTGTTTCCATGCTGCGAAGATAAATGGTTCTGCGTAAATGGCTTAATAGCGCAGGTGCATAAAAGTTTTTCGCTTTGCCCCTCGCCTTCGGAGAGGGGTTGGGGTGAGGTTTAACCCGGATTTTGCAGTTGACTTCGTTATGAAAGGCTCAAATGCAATAAAGACAAGTATTTGAGCCGAATTTTTGGTTGAAAACATAGTGTACTATGGCAAGGCCAAAAAATCAAGCAAATGCTTGTGTTTGAAGTAGTTGGGGCTTACAATAGATTTCAACTGCAAAATCCGGGTTTAACTAAAAACTGCGTAAAGGACTTAATAGCACTAGTGTATTAATAGGCATATTGTCTTTTAGCCTATGGGCTATATCCATAGTTAGTATATGATACCCTTTCGGGGCTTTACGGGCTTATTTGCCATCAATCTTGATTGTATAAGCGTTGTTTGCATTTGCCACAATTATTACTCAGCAATGCTTTTCTTTTTCTTTGGGTTTAGCCATTTTATCATGCCCAAAACGATAAAGAATTGGGAGAACCCATTGGAAAGTGCCACCAAAACATCCAATATAGATAAAGTTCGATGGTAACGAAGTTCATCAATGCCATAAATCATGTTGGATGCGATTAATAAAAAAACGCCTATTCCAAATATCAGCCTTAATTTTTCTAAAGCCACTTCCCCCCATAAATTAGCAGTAAACGCTCCTGCCAAAAGTAATATTATGGTATTGGCATATATGCACAACTGATAAAACTCCGTGCCAAATCCAACTATTTTATTCAGGTAAACCATGGCTATTAAAAGCAATATCAAAAAAGTAGGCAAGGCTTTTTTTACATAAATAAAGATTTTTTTCTCCCTAGACGAGGCACGCTGCACTTGTAGCAATATGATGGCATACAATAGATATACCAAAGGGTATAATAAAAGTGCAATTTTATAGAGTAGCGTGCTTTGTATAGTGCCGCATATATCAGAAGCCCATGCCAAAACAAAAGCTATATACAGCAAAATACGGCCTGTGAGCGTAGCAGGTGTACTAGTGATGTTAAAAGAACTGTTATTGATAAAAAACAATACCAAGAAAGGCATTAAAATCGTTTTGCTGTATATGCGGTAACTGTACTTGCCTGTGTATAAATACCAACAATCTACCAACAGTAAAAGTAGGTAAATGAAAAACAGGTAGTATTTGCCAATAAAACTTTTTTCATGCAGCATATCCAAGCAATTTTCTAATGTTATTGTATATAGGGTAAAAGTAAAAAATAAAATTAGATTATTTTTATTTTTTATATAACCCTTTCAATAGATATACGAGCTTTTTTCTCTTTGAGTTGCTAACTGCCATAAAAGTACTGAGACAGAAAAGGCCAAAAGGTTTAAGAATAAACAAAGCAATCGGGTGCATTTCAAAATTTCGCTTTTGCTCTTGTCTTAAAATACCTATCCCTTTCGATGAGCTACAGGGTGTAATTCCTAATTCTTAACTCCCCCTATATGGGGGAAATATGCCCCCATATAGGATTGTGCTTTTCAAGGGTGCATAAAAGTTTTTCGCTTTTTAGTGAAAAACACCCTAGTATCTCCCTACCCGCCACTTATCCCAAAAAGCCGGAACAAACACCCCACGGGTAAAAAGATGGGATGCAAAACGAGGACACTTATACAATTTCTACACTATTACTTTTTTCGGGGTTTTTATTAAAATAGTTTCAGTTTTGACAATTTTCGGTCTTTTTTCCTATTCGCGATTTTTTGAAAAAACATCCCCTCGCCTTTAAGTCATTGATTATCAACAATAGGGGCAAAATATTATGCGTATTTTATGCGTATTTTGTGCCTATTTTTTGAGTAATTCGTGCATACTTTTTGCGTATTTTATGCTCATTTTGTGCATACTTTTTGCCTATTTTACAGCCATCAATACAAGGCTAATTTTTTAAGCTAAAACTATCTTAATATTAATAAAAAAAGAACTTTGATGTAAGTACTGGTTGATAGCTTGTAAAATACATTTAACCTAGGTTTTTAGCAAGTGCATTCCTAGCACAAAGATAAGGTTTTTAAAGATTGGGGAATATCGCCACAAAGCGAAAAGCTTTTATGCACCCCTTTTCAATATCCAGTAAATTATCCCCAATTTTACAGTATATGGCTTCCTTTGTTCCCGTTAGGGTTCAACCGAACTGGTTGCCCTAGCAACGGCTATTGGCTTCGTAGTATAATATTTAACATCAAAATTATAAAGTTATAATATGTTATTTTTACTCAAAAAACACGCAGAAAGTAGGCATCTTTTAAGCGCAAAATATGCACAAAACACGCAAAAGGTAGGCACAAAATACGCACAAAATACGCATTCTTAAAAGTATAAAAATGCTGAATTTCAATGAGTTACCTGCTTTGAAAAGCCTAAATTTAAAATCAAGGTGTCAAAATGCCCTGCCAAAACATCGTTCAAACCCTTCTATTCTTTGTGTGGCATGCACCACTAGCGGTGTTTCACCTGGGCTAGCAGTGTTTTGCAGTATCAATGCTTTAGCTTCTTTTAAATCGAAAACAACCAAGTGCAAAGTTTTGAAAAGCACCCACCACCTCTCTTTATTTCCATTTTTTCTTAGGGCTACTTTCTGCCTTCGTGGCTATTAATATGGCAAAAAATAACAAAAATTCAATCTTCATTTTCAATGATTAAGTTTGCATCTTATGCAAGTATTTACTACCAAGAGCCGCATTGTTATTACCTGCCACAAATGGCTTTCGCCGGCATTGCAAGCCGAGGTTATTGCTTTAGGGTATGAAATTGAAGCTGCAGGGCAAACTTCGGTTACCTTAATAGGCACGGCGCAAGATTGCATACGGCTGAACCTAAACCTGCGATGTGCCAGCCAGGTAATGTATTCGCTCAAGTCTTTTTCTTGTGATAGCCCTGATGAATTGTACAATGCGCTATTGCCCATCCCTTGGGACAAGCTACTGGCACCAGATGGCTATTTTTCTGTAACCAGCAATGTATCCCACTCTTCCATTACCAATGGCATGTTTGCCAATCTAAAGGTAAAAGATGCCATTGTTGACCACATGCGGGACAAAACCAACCAACGCCCATCAACAGGGGCCGAACTAAAAGGCGTGGTAATAAACCTGTTCTGGAAATATGGCGAGGCAGAAGTTTTTATAGATACTTCGGGCGAAACCCTCACCAAGCATGGCTACCGCAAGCTGCCTGGCAAAGCCCCTATGCTGGAGGCTTTGGCTGCTGCCACTATATTATCTACCAAATGGGATAAAAGTGGGCTTTTTGTAAACCCCATGTGTGGGTCTGGCACATTGGCTATTGAAGCCGCATTGATAGCAACGAACAGAACACCGGGTTTGTTGAGGAATCAATACGCTTTTATGCACCTTATAGGCTACCAACCAGACATGTACACCACCGAGAGAGAAAAGCTAGACAAGATTGTAAAAAAAGTGAGCGGGTTAAAAATAATAGCTAGCGACATAAGTAGTGCCGCCATTTCAGTTGCCAAAACGAATGCCGAAGCAGCAGGCGTGGCAAACCTAATAGACTTTGCCACATGTGATTTTGAACGAACAACCATACCTACCGCTACTAATGGCGTAGTGATGCTGAACCCTGAATATGGCGAACGGTTGGGTGTAGAAGCCGAGCTGGAACTAACTTATGCTAGAATAGGCGATTTCTTTAAAAATAAGTGTGCGGGATATACTGGCTATATATTTACTGGCAATTTGGAACTAGCAAAAAAAATACGACTGAAAACCAGCCGCCGGATAGAATTTTTCAATGCAACGATTGATTGCCGCTTGCTAGAATATGCGCTGTATGATGGCACAAAAAGGGTGGAAAAACTGGTGAATGAGTAGTTATGTATGTCCCGAATTCTTAATTCTTAATTCCTAATTAAAAAATGGTGGTATATATTTGCCGCCCGTATTTTTTCGTTCCTAATGGCATAAAATAGATACCGCAATGAAAATTTTAGTTTGCATCAGCAAAACGCCCGATACCACCGCCAAAATAGCCTTCAAAAATGGCAATACCCAATTTGAAGACGCAGGGGCACAATGGATAATAAACCCTTACGATGAATGGTACGCCTTGGTTAGGGCCATAGAATTGAAAGAAAAAGACCCTGCCACCATTATACATTTGGTTACAGTAGGCGGTGCAGACACCGAAGCCATCATCCGCAAGGCATTGGCATTAGGTGGCGACGAGGCCTATCGAATTGATGCCAGCAACAACGATAGTTATTATATAGCTGCGCAAATAGCAGCCATTGCGCAGCAAAACAGCTACGACTTGATTTTCACGGGCAAGGAAACCATCGATTACAATGGTTCCTCCGTGGGTGGCACGATTGCCGAATTACTAGATTTGCCGTACATTTCTTTGGCTACCAAATTTGATGTAGAGGCAACCTCCGCAACAGTAACAAGGGAAATTGATGGCGGTGAAGAAACTGCCGAGATAATGCTTCCACTGGTAGTAAGCTGTGCCAAGGGTATCGCAGAGCAGCGCATCCCTAACATGCGTGGGATAATGGCTGCCCGTACAAAGCCACTAAAAGTAGTGGCCCCAGCAGCCATAGATGCCCTTACAACAGTAGCAAGCTACGAACTAGCCCCGGCAAAAGCAGGCGTAAAACTGGTAGCTGCCGATAATGTAGCAGAGCTGGCAAGGCTGCTGCACGAGGAAGCAAAAGTTATATAGTCTTGACCTAATTTAAAATGCAAAATTTATAATTTAAAATTCCTCTCATGTCAGTTTTAATATTTGTAGATCAGGCAGATGGCCATATAAAGAAAGCTGCTTACGAAGCTCTAAGCTATGGAAGCAAAATAGCTGCTCAGCTAGGCACTACTGCCGCCGCATTGGTGCTGGGCAACGTGCCTAGCGATTTATCGGCACTGGGCAAATACGGCGTGCAGAAAGTATATACCGTGAACAACGACAAGCTAAACCATGTTGACTCGCAGGTATATGCCTCGGTAATTGCGGAGGCTACAAGCACAATTGGTGCAAATGTGGTTGTATTCAGCCACAACCAAACAGGCAAAGCAGTAGCTGCAAGGGTAGCTGCACGATTAAAAGCAGGTTTGGTATCTGGTGCTTGTGCTTTGCCCGATACAACTAATGGTTTTGTGGTAAAGAAAACAGTGTTTAGCGGCAAGGCTTTTGCCAATATCAATATTACCTCCCCAATAAAGGTAATTGCGTTGAACCCTAATAGCTTCCATGTAACCGAGAATGGCGGCGTAGCAGAAGTAACTGAATTAGCGGTAACTGTACCCGAATCTAAAATACAAATAACCAATATCACCAAAGTATTGGGCGAAGTGCCACTAACCGAGGCAGATATTGTGGTAAGTGGTGGCCGTGGGCTGAAAGGCCCTGAAAACTGGGGTATGATTGAGGACTTGGCCCATAGCCTTCATGCTGCAACAGCATGCAGTCGCCCAGTAGCAGATGCACATTGGAGGCCTCACCACGAGCATGTGGGGCAAACAGGCTACCAAATTGCACCTAACTTGTATATTGCCATCGGCATTTCTGGTGCCATACAGCACTTGGCGGGCGTAAACAGGAGCAAGACTATCGTTGTGATAAACAAAGACCCTGAAGCACCTTTTTTCAAAGCTGCAGATTATGGCATTGTAGGCGATGCGTTTGAAGTAGTGCCTAAATTGACAGAAGAAATAAAGAAATTGCAAGCATAGCCAGCTATTATGTTTCTTTTTTGCCACGAATGCACTAATGGCACTAATATTTTTATTCGTGTTTATTCGTGTTTATTCGTGAATTCGTGGCAAAAATAAAAAACCTATGCCAATCTAACTTGTAACAATGCCCACACAAGCAATCCTTCCCCTACTATCTGTTTCAATGTTTTGATGGCCTGCGATATTTGGTTGCGGGCTACTTGGTATTGTATCTGCATAATATCGCAAATTTCGTCGTAGCTTAAATTGAGGTAATATTTCAGGTAAATAATTTCCCTTTGACGGTTGGGCAGTTTCTCCAATGCGGCAATTAGCTGCAAAACCTTTCTCTTGTCTTCCTCGCTGCTTATTAAAAAAGACTCGTGGCTAATTTCAAAACTCGTATTCAACTGCCCGTCTAGGCTGCCCGTTTTTTTTGCTTTTGCCACTACTTTCAGCAGCTTGTACTTCAAGGCTTTTATCAGGTAAGCTTTGATGGAATTTACTGGTGGTGGTGCTTTTTGATGCCACAAATCCAAGAAAAGTTCCTGTATGGTATCTTTCAGCATCTCGGTATCGTCAGAAAATTTACAACCATACTTAAACAACTCTGCAAAGTATTTGCAAAACAGTTCAGCCAATGCGTCCTTTCTCCCTTGTCTAAAATGCTCCCACAGTAAAATATCATTTTCCCTTTCGCCCATTTTTTTTATTTTCTTCGCATTACATTATTACATTGGCAAGCACTCTATCATATTAAGTATAGGAAAAAAGCATAACTATGAAAAAAATTGATGAAATATTGGTTGATGAAGGCTTTATTGATTGGGCTTCAAACCAACAATCCATACTTGCTACCGATTGGCAAAAATGGATGGTGGAGCATCCAGCACAAAGCAGCAATGTGGACGAAGCCTTAAAGTTATTCAAAAATTTACAACTTGAAGAAATAAAAGTTCAAGGGGAAGTAATAGAATTTGAGAAAAATCGGCTAATGGCGGCTTTAGATACATTTAAAAAGCCTGCTAAAGTAGTTTATGTGTCTAGGCTTAAATGGCTGGGCACGGCTGCCGCATGTATAATGCTTGTTGCCGCAGGGCTATATACTTTCAGCGAATTTTTTGGCAAAACAGTCCAGAAGACCAGTTTTGGCGAGATTGCTGAGAAAGTATTGCCCGATGGCTCGTCTGTGCTGCTAAACAGCAATAGCTCTGTAAGCTATGCTGCCGACTGGGCAAAAAGCAAGCAAAGAGAGGTATGGATAAACGGAGAAGCCTTTTTTCATATATCCAAAAAACCAAACCACGAACGCTTTGTAGTACATACTGACAATTTTGACATTGTGGTTACGGGTACTAAATTTAATGTGTTGAACCGTAAAAACAAGTCAACGGTTATGCTTCAAGAAGGCGGCGTAACCATACAATTGCAAAACGGTAAAGAAATAAAACTGCACCCAGGAGAATACATTAATTATAGTGCAGCAATGGAAAATGAAACAGCAATAAAGCCTGAAACAGGGAAAGAAGAAAAAGAACTAGCCTGGGTGAGCAAAAGGCTTTTTTTTGAAAATACCAGCATGGTGGACGTATGTGAAAAAATAAAGGAATTGTACGGCGTGGAAATGGAACTTGGCAGCGACAGCGTAGCCAAGAAAACCATATCGGGCATATTACCAAACGACAACCTAGATATTCTTTTGCAATCCCTCGAAGCAACTGCCGACTTTAAGTTGGAACGCAAGGGCAACACAATAACCATTAACCTGCCAAACTAGTAGGATAAACATTCAAATAACGCTAAATAATAACTGTTTATGAAGGCTACCAATGTAGTGTGTGGGTATTTTTGCATGATAGTGCCGCTATTTGTATATGCAAAAGATGGGGCGGCACAATCGTATGACAATTCTTCTAACAAGAATGTGTTTCACTATGCTGTTAGCAACCAAGTGATTGAAAAAACGCAAAAACAAAACCTTTTTTCTGTTTTAAAAGAACTGAACAAGAAAAAAGGCGTCTTCTTTCTTTTTAGCGATTCGTCTATAGCCAACAAACAGGTAAACGCACCTGACTTTAAAAATGAAATAGACGATATTATTTTGCAAGTGTTTAAGAATACAGGTCTTAAATACAAAAAAATATCTGCCAATACCTTTGTTATCACCAATGAGCGGGCAACAACTAGTACTGGCGACAATAATATATTGTTCAACCTGATAGAAACGCCGTTTGGCGAGCCTAGGTTTGTATCCATTAACGATGCAAACCTGCCACAAAGGAAAATAACGGGCAAAGTAACGGGCAAAAATGGAGTGCCGCTAGAAGGCGTAACCATAAAAGTAAAAGGGCAAAAAACAGGAACCACCACAAAAGCGGATGGTTCTTTTTCTATATTAGTACCAGACAATGCAACGTTAGAATTCTCTGCTGTTGGCTACTTAAGCACTACCGCCAAGGTAAATGCGGCAGCTAGCCTTTCAATCGCCTTGCAAGAGTCGGCAGCAGACCTAGACGATGTAGTGGTGGTAGCTTATGGCACACAAAAACGCTCTACATTTACAGGTTCTGCCACAACGGTAAGGCAGCAAATGCTGGAAGATGTGCCGCGTGCCTCTTTCCAGGAAAGTTTGCAAGGCAATGCAGTAGGTGTATTATCTACCAATGGTACAGGTCAGCCAGGGGCGGCTCCATCGGTAAGGATTAGGGGGGTTGGTTCGATAACCGCTTCCAGCACACCATTGTATGTAGTGGATGGTGTGCCACTAGTATCTGGGGATATATCAAACGGTTTAAATTCCAACACCATTGCAGCCATCAATGCGATGGATATACAAAGTACTGTAATTTTGAAAGATGCGGCTGCAACAGCTTTATATGGCTCTAGGGGTGCAAATGGTGTGATATTACTAACAACGAAAAGAGGAAAGGCTGGCAAAACAATAATTGACTGCAGGGCACAAACTGGCGTTAGTTTTTATAGCCTCAATCAGTCAAAAGACAAAACCCTGAATAGTTCCCAAATGGTTGATTACCTAAGGAATGCTTGGGCAAATGCGGGCAATGCCCCAGCCGATTTTAATGCAGAATTGACCAAAAGCCATGTTGATACAACAGTAAATACCAATTGGTTCAAGGAGATATTGCATACTGGTCAGTATGCCAATATGTCTCTGAACCTGAGCGGAGGTAACGAAAAAACAACTTTCTATATTTCTGGGGGGCTTTTCCAGCAAGATGGTACGCAAAGAAACACAGATTACAAGAAAATAACAACTATGATTAGCGTTACCCACAAAGCCACGGACAAGCTTACTGTTTCGGCAGGCTTTAGCGGGGCTTACCAGTTGGCCAATAGTTCTGTAGTCGGGGCAACTTACGAAAACCCAACTAGGGCTATGTACCGCCTCCAGAGCTGGCTCACGCCTAAAAACCTACAGGATGGCAGCTATCGGATAGATTTCAACAACGGTTATAACCCTGTGGCTATACAAACTGCTGATATACGCAGGACTACAACTTATGTTTTAAGGGGGGTATCGAATGGTATTTATAAATTAGGTAAAGGCTTTACATATGAAACAACCGCTGGTTTAGACTTTAGCTATGCTTTTAACCTGCAATACAACGATCCTCGCTACGGTAATGGAAATGCATCAGCTGGGGGTAGTGTTGCTAATTATTTTCAGGATATAGCTAGTTGGGTATGGACGAATATCATTAGGTATAAAAAGACAATAAATATTGACAACAACTTCGAAGTATTTGGAGGCTATGAGTCTTCCATGAGGACTGGCCATAATTTAAGTGCTACCGGCAGCAATTTGGCAGTAAGGGATTTGTATTCAATTGCTGTTTCAGCAATCCCTTCTAGGCAGTCTAGCACGCCTACTAAAAGCAGCCTAGTATCGCAATTTGTAAATGGAACATATACATTTAAAAATAGATACTATATTTCTGGTTCTTTTAGGAACGATGGTTCTTCTAAGTTTGGATATGTGAAACAAAGCGATCAATTCTGGAGCGTGGGTGCAGGATGGGATATAACTAAAGAAAGTTTTTTAAACATCAAATGGCTTTACGACCTGAAATTGAGGAGTAGCTATGGCAAAACCGGCAACTCCATTGGTCTTGCAGACTTTGGTCCTAGCACCCTATACGATGCCACTGTTGCGTATAACGATCAGCCTGGCATTATTTTTTCGCAAATTGGCAACCCATACCTAACATGGGAAAAAAACTATCCTTGGAATATTGGACTTGATGCCGCTTTCCTAAAAAATAGGATTGTTACTTCGGTAGACTGGTACACAAGGAAAACAACAGACCTGATACTAGCTTTCCCAGTACCTAATACAAGCGGTCAACCTTCGGTAAATGGGGGGTATGGGTCTATGCGAAATACTGGTTTTGAGATAGTGGTAAACACCATTAATATATTGCCTAAAAAGGTAGATGGTTTTGGCTGGAAAACACAGGCTATGTTTACAACAAACCAAAATACCATACTTAAATTGGCACGTTCTTACACGGGCACGTACGACAGGCATGTGGGCATAGATTATTATCAATTTTATATGCCTAGCTATGCAGGTGTAGACAGTTCAAACGGAAAAGCGCAATGGCTAAGGTATGATACAGCCAAGAAACAGGATGTGATTACAAACAACTGGGGTTCTGCAAAATATTACGACCAGGGCAGTGCGTTGCCTAAGTTCTATGGCTCGCTTATCAATACGTTTAGTTATAAACGCTTTTCATTATTGATACAATTTTATTATAACTGGGGCAATAAAGTATTGGACGACAACGGTACTTTCAACAGTTCTGATGGTTCTGCTGGTTTCAGCGCCACGGGCAATGTGCCTTACTACGATTACATTCACAGGTGGAAAAAACCAGGAGACATCACTGACGTGCCTGCCCCCGTTTTTGAAGGTATACAAACAGGTCTTAGCACACAAAACTCTTCCCGGTTTTTGTATGATGGGAGTTATATTCGCCTTAGGGATATTATGCTTTCGTACGATTTGCCTGCAAGAGTATTGGCAAAGGCAAAAATAGCTACTGCTAAAATATATTTCAGGGCCAACAACCTTTACACATTTGTAAAAGATAAGCGTTTGCTGTATGACCCTGAAACACCTGTAGATGGAACGCTAAACCTTCGTCCACCCAAAGCAATTACTTTTTTGTTAGGCATGAATGTTAATTTTTAATTATTGAAAGTGATAAAATTGTAAAAATGAATAGGTTAAAATATCTAAGCTGCATTGTTATCACCCTAGTAATGGGTGGTTCATGCTCCAAAAGTTTTACTAGCATAACGCCAACAAACAATATTTACGCAGCAGATGCCATTACCAGTGTAGAGAATGTAAGGGCAGCAGTAAATGGGCTTTATTACCTTATGGCCACCAGCGATTATTATGGCAGGACAGCAGTGCTATTACCCGATTTGATGGCAGATAATATATATAGGAGCGTACAAGCGGGTGCAAGGTTTACCAGCTATGCCAACCAAAGTGTAACATCAACGGATGGCTATGCACTATCTTTATGGCAACAATTATATTCTATTGTTATTAATGCCAATACCATAATCAACAAATATCCAGCTGTACCTGTAAAAAGTAGCGATTCGCTTGAATTCAGGCAGCTTATCGGCGAGGCTTATGCAGCAAGGGCATTGGCATATTTTGACCTGACCCGTTTTTTTGCTTATTCCTACACAAAGATGACCGATTCTACTAATTTTGCTGTTCCTATTGTTTTAGGTTCATACCCTAACGACCTGTCCGAGGTAGAATACCCTGCAAGGTCTAGCACGGCTGATTGTTATGCCCAAATATTTAGAGATAAAGACTCCGCTCTTCAATATTTAAACCCAAATGGGAATGTATTGATAAAAGGGGCAGTTGACCCTTCTTTGTTCAGGATTAGACTTAATTATTTCAGCGTAAATGCATTGGCAGCAAGGGCTTACCTATATAAAGGAGATTATGCAAATGCTATTCAAGCTGCTAGCATCGTTATTGCTAGTCCCCGCTATTCATTGTTGCCAGCATCAACGCTTACGTCAGATTTTCACTCGCAAGGCAATAGCGAATCTATATTTGAAATAGCCAACAATGCCTACAACAACCAAGGGTCCAATAGCATCGCTTACATATTTAACCAGAATGGCTATGGCGAAATGCTAGCCCCAGACACCATGTATAATATTTATGATACTGTCGATGCAAGGAGGGGCTTTATTACCCCAGGCAGGCGCAATAGTTTTGGCGGGGAAGATTCAACCTATATCATCAATAAATACAGCAATATCACCAATTACCAGGAAAATATCAAAATTTTTCGTTTGGCAGAGATGTACCTTATCCGATCAGAAGCGTTGGCGCTTTCCTCAGGCGTGCAGTCCGCCATACCCGATTTAATAACCATAACAAGTGCAAGGAAGGAAATACTAAAAGCAGATACTTCATCAAAAGCAACATTAGTTACCTTCATGCCCACCATTTTATTGGAAAACAGGAAAGAATTTGCATTTGAAGGCCACAGGATATTCGATCTTACTAGGATACATGATCAAACATCAACTAGGCTTACCACCACTTATGCCTACTACCACTACAGGTATCAAACCTTAACAAAAGGGCAGATACCAAGGTCTGGGGCAATGATCAGCACCCTAAAAAAATATGCCCTTTTGCCTATACCAAATACAGATAGGAAAAACAACATAGCGCTTACACAAAATCTAGGTTATTAAAATAAAACAAGACCTGTAAACTAAAGGCTGCCTTGGCCTTGGCTAGCTGAGGCAGTTTTTGTTTATTTTTTGCCCAGCATATTGCTACGAGGCTGCAAGCCTCGAAGCAATATGCTGTCGCTTGTAGAAACAAAAAACGAAACGGTTAGCAACAAAAAGCAATTTTTTAACACGGGTTGCACCCATGGCTACTATTTTTCAACCTCTATTGAGGTTTTTAGGCAATAATAGTTTCACAAACTATAACCACCAGCTTTATAAAAAAACCATTTGCTGCAAAATAGGCCTTAGCCAATGAGCGTATGCAATATCCCCCTACATGGAGATACCTTCTATGGTAGGCAAGATAATTATTGTATATCTTACAACCTACCACTACCTAATGCCCACTCACTAATCACCACTGCCCACTAAAAAATGTGATTTCTATGTTTATAACTATCTATTGCTTTCTATTGGCTATCTGTAAATTTGTGGAATGAAGAAAGAGGTGTTTTTTAAAGACCTAGGGCTTAGGCATTTTAAAGAAGTATGGGACCTGCAGGAGGTATTGCTGAAACAAAACGTAGAGGCAAAGGGCATGCTAGCCAATGCGCATACAGAGGCAGACATTCATTTGTACAAGCAGCAAATAAACAACCACCTGTTGTTTGTGGAGCATTACCCTGTTTACACACTCGGTAAAAGCGGTCGAGAGGAAAATATTTTGATAAGCGATGAAGAAAGGATAGAAAAAGGCATTGAATTTTTCCATATCAACCGTGGGGGGGATATTACCTTCCACGGCCCCGAACAGCTTGTTGGCTATCCTATACTAGACTTGGATAACTTCAAAACTGACTTAGGCTGGTACTTACGTTGCCTAGAAGAAGTAATCATACTAACACTAGAAGAATATGGCATTGATGGCGATCGCAGCCCTGGAGAAACGGGTGTTTGGCTGGATGCTGGCATACCCGGCAAGGAAAGGAAAATTTGTGCCATGGGCATACGCTGTAGCCGATGGATTACTATGCACGGTTTTGCCTTGAATGTAAATACAAATCTTAGTTATTTCGACAACATCATCCCCTGTGGTATTGCAAACAAGCAGGTAACCTCGCTGCAAAAAGAGCTAAACAGCAAAGTACCCTTGTATGATGTAAAAGAAAGGGTAATGCGTAACTTCGAGATTGTTTTTAGTGCGCATTTGGTGTAGGGGGAGTTTTGTGTTTTAGGGTTTAAGATATTATGGCAGCGTGAAGGAAGTTTCTTTTATCATTTTAAGCCGAGTTGGTGGTATGTGGTCAGAAGCAATGCATCAGTCAAAATTTAAAATTCAAAATAAGCTAGATGGTACAGTTTACAGCTATGCTGAAAAGATATGAACAGCATGGCGAGAAAACAGGGTGGACATATATAGACGTACCTACTGAAATAGCCCAGAAATTGAAACCCAACAATAAGAAAAGTTTCCGTGTAAAAGTAGGGCTGGACAATGCCCATTTTGAAGGGGTGGCTTTGGTGCCGATGGGAGAGGGGGATTTTATAATGGCTATAAATGCCACTATGCGAAAAGCCATTGGGAAAATAAAAGGGGATACAGTGAAAATAAGCCTAGAGATTGACGAAAACCCCTATCAATTGAACGCAGATTTTATTGCCTGCCTAGAAGACGAGCCGAAAGCCACTGCCTTTTTCAATACGTTGCCCAAAGGCCACCAGAACTATTTTAGCAAATGGATAGAAAGTGCCAAGACAGATGAAACAAAAGCCAAGCGGATAGCCCAAAGCGTAAATGCGCTTTCTAAAAAATTAGGCTATGCTGAAATGATTAGATTTTTGAAAGGTCAGGTATAAGAAATTGCCACAAGTAGTAAACTAAAGAAGCAAATGTTTATTTGCGCATAAATCCAATTTATTGTGCCAATCAATTAACCTAAAAAAATGGGTATAAAGCTCTCACCTTATACCCATTTCTTCAAACAATAAAAAACTTACCCCCTAAATTTCTTATAAATATTAATCAACCCATTGGTAGAGCTATCATGCGATGTGACAGGTTCGTCGTTCTCCAGTTCAGGAAGTATTTTGTTGGCCAATTGCTTGCCTAGTTCCACGCCCCATTGGTCGAAACTGAAAATGTTCCAGATAACGCCTTGGATGAATATTTTGTGCTCGTACAAAGCAATCAAACTGCCCAATGTATAAGGCGTTATTTTCTTTACGATGAATGAGTTGGTAGGCTTGTTGCCTGCAAAGGCTTTAAAAGGCACTAATTTCTTGTTTTCCTCTTCTGACTTGCCCACTTTCATCAATTCTATTTTCACCTCGTTCTCGCTTTTGCCGTTCATCAACGCCTCGGTTTGGGCAAAAAAGTTGGATAATAGCTTTTGGTGGTGGTCGCCAATTGGGTTGTGGGAAATAGCAGGTGCAATAAAGTCGCAAGGGATTACCAATGTACCTTGGTGTATCAATTGATAAAATGCGTGCTGACCGTTTGTGCCAGGTTCGCCCCAGATAACTGGGCCTGTTTTATAATCAACGCTGTTGCCGCTCCTGTCCACGCTTTTGCCATTGCTTTCCATGTTCCCTTGCTGGAAATAGGCAGCAAAGCGGTGCATGTATTGGTCGTAAGGCAGTATGGCTTCGCTTTGCGCTTTGAAGAAATTGGTGTACCAAATACCAATCAAAGCCATCAGCACAGGTATGTTTTTGTCGAACTTCTCGGCTTGCACATGCTTGTCAACGGCATAAGCCCCTTTTAGCAATTCTTCAAAATTGTCATAGCCTACTGTTAAAGCAATGGATAAACCGATAGCGCTCCACAAGCTGTAGCGGCCGCCAACCCAATCCCAAAACTCAAACATATTGGCTTTGTCTATCCCAAACTTGGTTACTTCCTTTTCATTGGTGCTCAATGCCGCAAAATGCTTGGCTACATGGGCTTCATCTATGGCCGATTCTAAGAACCAAGCCCTTGCCGTGAGTGCGTTGGTCATGGTTTCCTGCGTGGTGAAGGTTTTAGATGCCACAAGAAACAGGGTTTCCTCAGGATTTACTTTTTTCAAGGTCTCGGCTATGTGCGTGCCATCTACATTGCTTACAAAATAAGGCTGAATGCCTTCCACCCAATAAGGCTTCAAGGCTTCAGTTACCATTACAGGTCCTAAGTCGCTGCCGCCAATGCCTATGTTTACAATGTATTTTATGGGTTTGCCTGTGTAGCCTTTCCATTCGCCACTATGTATTTTAGCACAAAAAGCCCGCATTTGTTTTTGCACTTTATGTATATGGGGCATAATATCTTTCCCATCTACCAAAATGATGGTGTCGGAAAAATTGCGAAGGGCTGTATGCAGCACGCTACGCTGCTCGGTTTCATTTATTTTTAACCCTGCAAACATATCATGTATGGCTTCCGGCACTTTGCAGTCATCAGCCAGTTGCAGCAGCAACTGCAATGTTTTTTGATTGATGATATTTTTTGAATAATCAAAAACAATATCTTCAAAACAAAGCGAGAACTTTTGGAAACGATCTGGTTCTGCCGCAAACAAGTCCCTCATGTGCTTGCGGCTCATTTCGTCTTCGTAATGCTTTCTTAGCAGCAACCATGCCTGCGTGTTTGTAGGATTAATTTTCGGCAACATAATTTTTTATCGTAATTGACAATTGATAATTAATAATTGATAATTCTTTAGTTACTACTCAAGTGCAAGTTTGATTAATCTGCCACAGAGGCACAAAGCTGCACAAAGTTTTAAGGGAAGAAGACGAAAAGAAAAAACAATGAAAAATTATGTTATCAATACCTTTTAACCTTCTTTTTCCTTTGTACTTCTTCGTGTTTTTGTGCCTTTGTGGCAAAAAAAGCAAGTAGTAATCTGCTTTTCAATCCCTACAATCCAACTTTACAAATTGTTAATAGCCTGCACCACTTCATCCACCATTTCCCTAGTAATCCCCAAATGTAACACCATTCTTATTTGCGTGGGCGAAATGGCCATTAAAAAAATTCCCAATTCTTTCATTGCAGCTACAAATGTGGCTGGCATATGCCTTTCTTTTATTTCGGCAATGATGATATTGGTGTCAACGGACAGTATGTTTCCTGCAAAATCTTTGCCAGCCAATGCCGCTGAAATTTTCTTTGCATTTTCATGGTCAATAGCCAGCCTGCTTATATTGTTTTCCAGTGCATAAACACCCGCAGCAGCCAAAATACCCGCTTGCCTCATGCCGCCGCCAAAGACTTTCCTTACCCTCCGTGCTTTTTTTATAAAAGAACTCGTGCCTAGCAATACGCTGCCTACGGGCGTACCTAACCCTTTGCTTAGGCAGATAGAAATACTGTCAAACACCTCGCCATATTGTTTTGGGCTTTCGTTATTGGCAACAATGGCATTAAAAAGCCTAGCCCCATCAAGATGAAAAGAAAGATTGTTTGCCAAGCAAACCTCTTTTATGGCTATTAGTTCTTTAAAATCATAACAGCTTCCCCCACCCCTATTGGTTGTGTTTTCAACAGATACCAGCTTGCTGGAAGCTTTATAATCTGCATCGTCATTGATGGCTGCTTTTACTTGTTCAGCAGAAATCCTACCCCTGTCGCCATCTATTAAATGAACTGAACAGCCGCTATTGAAAGCGATTCCACCGCCTTCGTACTGGTAAATATGCGAAAGCTTGTCGCAAATAACTTCATCGCCAGGCTGGGTATGCACTTTTATGGCTATCTGGTTGGTCATTGTGCCGCTTGGGCAAAACAAGCCTGCTTCCATGCCAAACATACTTGCCGCCATGGCTTCCAATTCGTTCACGGTAGGATCTTCACCAAAAACATCATCTCCTAGTTTTGCATGGAGCATGGTATCCAGCATTGTTGGGTTGGGCTGGGTTACGGTATCTGAGCGTAAGTCTATTGTCATAAATACTTTTTATCCGATAACAACCTGCAATTTCATCATTTCTCAGACTTATTTACTATAAAATACCTTAAAGTTTCAATTACACAAAATATTTTTCAATAAAAATCGGGGGAATAAATAATAGCGTTGTATCTTTGCCGACTTTCTAATTTTCAGGTTATGCCAGATAATAAACACAATTTGTGCAACTTATGTTACATAATTAATGTTTATTACTCTACAAGCAAGTATAAATCCCACATATGAGGCAGCTCAAGATAGCAACACAGATTACCAACAGAGATTCACAGGCCGTAGAAAAGTATCTGCAGGAAATTTCTAAAATTCCGATGATCACTCCCGAGGAGGAAACAACGCTGGCTCAAAAAATCAAAATGGGTAATCAAAGGGCCCTTGACAAATTAGTGCAAGCCAACTTGCGCTTCGTGGTATCTGTAGCTAAGCAGTACCAGCATCAAGGGCTTTCCCTTAGCGATTTAATTAACGAGGGCAACCTCGGCTTAATCAAGGCGGCTCAACGCTTTGACGAAACAAAAGGTTTCAAATTTATCTCTTACGCTGTGTGGTGGATTCGCCAGTCGATACTACAGGCGTTGGCAGAGCAGGGCAGATTAGTCCGCCTGCCTCAAAACAAAATTGGCACCTACAACAAAGCCAACAAGGCTTACATGGCTTTTGAACAAGAACACGAGCGTGAACCTTCAACTGAAGAGCTTAGCGACATCTTGGAAATGAGCGAAACGGAAATCAACAACATTTTTCAAAGTAATACCCGCCATACTTCCTTAGACGCACCCGTGCACGAAGCAGAAGATGTAGCCATGGGTGATTTATTGGAAGGCAGCGATGATACTGATGATGATGTAATGAAAGACTCATTAAGAGAAGAAATTCGCCGTGTATTGAAATCACTAAGTCCAAGAGAAGCAGAAATTGTAAATGCTTACTTTGGATTGGATGGAGAAAACGGTGTAACTATTGAACAAATTGGTTCCAAATACGACCTTACTAAGGAGCGTATCCGCCAAATTAAAGAACGTGCCATCAAGCGTTTGCAAAAAGCACGTTACAGCAATGCATTGAAAGCATATTTGGGTTAATTAAAATATGTATCCCATTTAAAAAAAGTCCCCTTGGTAAATTTTATCAAGGGGACTTTTTTTTGAGTAAAGCGCATGAATTACAATTTTACTTAAATTCCTTTAAAATAAATTTGTTAATTTTAAGGTCTATAATTACAGTGTCATTTTCAAAATCTAATTTAATCCGCCACTTTTGCATGGTAGTTACGCCGATAATAGCTTCTTCGCTCAATCCTGGCACCACCATGAATTCATCAGACATCCTTATTTCATTGAAATAAAAATCGGCCCTGATGGCTTCTTCTATTTTCATGTAATGCCCTTAACTAGCGGTTGCTACTTCCAAGGGGTGGCGCAATATGTTGGTTTGTTCTATTTCCTCGGCATAATCAGGGTGGATACAGGAAAAGGTAGCACCACAATCAAAAAGGGCATAGAATATCTTTTCTCCTTTTGAACCTTCAAACCGAAGTGGGACTTTTATGATGCTCATAGTTCTACATTTTTATTGGGTTGATAATTTGTAAAATTAGTGAAAAAGAAGGCTTTTATAAATTACGCTTTTGCAATAAGTAGCTGCCAGGGATGCAATGAAATTTGAAGTTGGCGCGTTTATCACCTACCCTTCTTCATATAAATTGCATTTTATGTAGCTTGTCTATTTATATTGCACCATCATTTTTTTTAAAATATTATTCATGAACAAATACTGCTTACACCTATTTCTTTTATTGCCATGCTTAAATGCAGCTGCCCAGCAAAACCCAATGCAGGCCGTGCATGAACTAGCATCCCCTTCCGTAAAAGAATACCCCGTTTTGTGGCAGCAAACCGCATCTGAATACAGGGCATTGTGTTACCAGGCATTCAACATTGCTTCCTTGCGGCTGGAAAAAATAAAAGCCACTAAAAAAAACAAAGGTTTGCCATTGGCTATAATTACCGATCTGGACGAAACAATCCTAGACAATAGCTATTGCGAAGCGCAACTGATAAAAGAAGGTAAGGAATACAGCAGCAATACTTGGAAAGATTGGACAAACAAATCTGCCGCAACGGGCGTACCCGGTGCAGTTGACTTTTTGAACGAAGCCCATAGGCAAAAGGTAGATATTTTTTATATCTCCAACAGAAATGTAAGCGAACTAGGGACTACCCTGATAAACCTGCAAAAGCTGGGCTTGCCAGATGCTGATACCGCCCATTGTTTATTTGTAACCACCACCTCTGGCAAAGAGCCTAGGCGAAAAATAGTGGCTGAGAAATACAACGTAATCATGATGCTGGGCGACAACCTGAACGATTTTATGGACATTTTTGAACAAAAATCCATCGAAGCCCGCTTTGCCGAGACCGACAAAATGCGAGAGGAGTGGGGCAAGAAGTTTATAGTATTGCCAAACAGTACTTATGGCGAATGGGAAAATGCGCTCTACAATTACCAGCGAAAGCTTCCAGCAGCTCAAAAGGCAGCGATGCGCAAAGCATTGCTAAAGGGGTATTAAGATTTTGCCACTAAGGCACGAAAACTCGAAGAAGTAATAAGGAAAAGGTTAGATGCCGTGTATTTCTCTTTCCTTAAAACTTTATGCCTCTTTGTGTATTAGTGTCTTTGTGGCTCATTTTCTAAAGCTAACCTTTATTTCATCACATCCAAAGCCTTTGCAACCGTGCTGTCTGTTTGATTATACACTTCGTAAAAACCTTCGCTGCGGGCAATCTGCCTACCCATCAATGCTTTCATGCGGGCTAGTATATTGTTTTTTTCGGTGGCACTAACGGAAGATATGTCCACACCATCACGCTGCATGGCTATTGATTTCAATAGTTGCCATTCCTTTTCACCGGGGTTAAATGCTTGTGCCAACTGAGCTGCCGTGGCTATTTTCTGAAAAACTGGCCTGTTGGTTACATAGTAGTGGTACACAAAATTATTCAATGTGTTTTTATAATACAATTTTATATATGCCAAGGATGCCTTGGAAGTATCTAAAGCAAGTGGCACAAAAATATCTGGCGTTATGCCACCACCACCATACACAATATGCCCACCCGGCGTTTTGAATGCCTTACCTTTTTTGGTGATTGTATCTGCTTTTAACAATGCACCATTATGCAAACGGTCTATTAACTCTTCGTCATAGTCGCTCTTACTCTTGTTGGTATAAGGCTTTTGAATGTTCCTGCCCAATGGGGTATAATAACGAGCAACTGTAAGGCGTACTGCACTGCCATCGCTCAACTGGAATTGTTGCTGCACCAACCCTTTGCCAAAACTGCGCCTGCCAATAATGGTAGCCCTATCCCAATCCTGCAAGGCACCGCTAAGTATCTCGCTGGCACTGGCCGATGTTTCGTCTATTAGTACCGCTAGTTTACCTTTTTCAAAAAGGCCGTCTTTCCTGCAATTATAATCGTGCCTAGGCGATTGAGCCCCCTCTGTGTAAACAATCAATTTATCGCCATCTAAAAATTCGTCTGCTATTGCAGTGGCTTCATTCAGTAGGCCGCCCCCATTGCCACGCAGGTCCAGTATTAGTTTTTTCATGCCTTGCTGCTGTAGTTTGTCTAGGCTTTGCATAAACTCCTCATACGTCCTGTCGCCAAATTTGTTGATTTTGATATAGCCTGTTTCCGGGGCAATGATATAAGCCGCATCAAGGGTAGGCACGGGTATATTGCCCCTCGTTACAGTAATGTTTTGCGGCTTACCATCCCTGACAATGGTAATTTTTACAGACGAACCAGCGGGGCCACGCAGGCTATTCCTGATTTCCTCGTTGGTGGCTTTTTTGCCAGTCAAGGCGATTGTGTCGTTTGCTTTAACCAGCATATCACCTATTTGCAAGCCTGCTTTTTCGCCAGGGCCGTCTTTTATTACGTTTACTACGTTTACTGTATCATTGAATACTTGGAACTCAATGCCTATCCCTTGAAAATTACCTTGCAAGTCTTCATTGGCATCTTTCAGATATTTGGAAGGTATATAAGCCGAGTGAGGGTCTAAGTGTGCAAGCAAATCATCAATCACTATTTGGTTGATGCTGTCCGCTTTACCTGCATCTACATAACGCTCTTTTATCAATTGCAATATTTCCTGTACAGATGTTTTTTTGGCGTTGCTCAAAAATGCTGCATTGTCGCCATTGTTTGTCTTGTCCCGCAATTGATACCCTATCATCATGCCTATCACCATCATTATAGACAGCAGCAAAGGCAACCAAACCTGTAATTTCTTATTTCCCATAAATGAACGATAACCAATTGAGTGGGTTATTAACGGCGGCAAATATATCCTAATCGGAGGAGGTATTGTATTTCTTTGCTTATGATGTTTTGCATTTTGCCACAAAGACTCTAAGGCTCAAAGAAGCACAAAGAAAAAATCCCTAGTTGAAAGAACTTTTCAACTAGGGATTTTTGGCTTAAGACTTATTAC